>CAZIPD010000024.1:1645-12326 GCA_964541175.1 uncultured Pseudomonadales bacterium | reverse complement strand
AGAAAAGACCGAGTATGGGTGATTTTTTTTGCTGAGTGATCTTGACGATCTTTTTACGGGCTAGATTCAGAAGGGTTGAGGTAATGGAACGGGTCGAGGGTTTGAAATCGAAGGAGAGTAGCGACTCGACCAGTGCGGGTTCAAGATCGCTTGGAGGTTCGTGTAGTGAACCAGAAAGATTGACTTGCGGAAGAGGCAATTCTTTGCCGGAGACGCGCCAGATCTTAAACCAATATAGAAGTCTTGCCAAAAGAATAAGCCCTGTTAGTGTGAGAAAGATAGCGACCAACAGAGGGCGGTATTTTTTGTTATTGGCTTCTCTGATCGTATCTTCTATATATCCAGCCTCTTCCCGGATGATATCGTCCAGCTTGTACTGTTGAGTTTTGGGGATCCCATTTAATGAGGGAAAGATGATCCTGCTTTCCGCAAAGGTGTTTGACGGTAAATAGTTCAGGTCATAGTCGATTTGGGTCGGACTAATGATCGAAACTTTTCCATCCAGTGGTCCATGACCCCAGGCCTTTAGATGGGAGTCAGGAGCAGGATACGGAAGGTGTATGGAGGCGTGTAGCTTTTGAGTGGGAACTTCCCAACGGTCCCCGATGAGTTGCCAGTAAAATTCGGCGGTATCCTGATGGTTGTCGACCGCGTTGATGATCAGGTAGTCAATGGTGAATTCTCGCGTCTCGTCATCGGCGCTATATTTCCAGTTGACCGTGAGTTCGTCACCCACTTGAGATACAGAATATGTTCCTGGTGTGAGGTTGGGGTCTTTTTGGTAAGGTATGCCTTTTTCGGAGAGGGTTATGGAGTTGATGTCAATTTTATTTTTATCGGTGAGTTTGAACCAGACACCATTCTCAAAGTGTCCGGAAAAGGTGTATTGGCGAGTTTCGGTGACGGCGGCCGACCCATCTTTTTGGATGGTGATGTTTATGTCGGCGTTATCTATGGTATAGCTTTTGGCAAATATCGGTTTAGCCGTAAATACCAGTAAGGCGAGTAAGGTGATAAGGCCGGTAAAGATCTTGGTCATATATACATCTTATTACAGAGTATAAAAAACTCCCGCGGTAAGGCGGGAGGGGTGAAATCTAGACTGATTAATGGCTTCTGGTATACATGTTCTCTTGCCAGAGCTCGGTGGTGTTCTCAAGTAGTTCCAGAGCGGTCTCTGTCCCCCAAGTGGCTATTTTGGGTGGCATGGTCGGGTATTCTACAAAGTAGAAAAGAACTACGATGGTCGGTTCGGGAATAGTTTTTTCGATGGTGACGTTGATGTAGTCCTCGGTCGGGCGGTTGATGTTGATGGAATAGTCGGCGTAACTGAAGGTTTCTACCTTTTCACCCAATTCGTGATCGAGGGCAAATTTACTTAATCCTCTTTGCCAAACTCGCTTCCCAAAATCCTCTACGGCAAGCTGGATCCAATAGGCGTCTTCCTGGCTTGACATGCGTGGCCTCCTTGATATTAGGGTGCTTGTAGGCAATATTTTATCCCAAACCTTTGGGTTTTTGTTGTTGACTTTTGGGTAATCTTTGGTAATAATGAATTTATGGCCGTAACTCTATATAGAAGACAAAGACAAATTGTCGAATTTATCTCTCAGTTTATCCAAAAGAACGGTTATTCTCCTACTCTTCAGGAAATAGCCCAGGCTATTGGAGTTTCTTCTCTGGCCACTGTTCATGAGCACCTTCAGGCTCTGGAGAAGAAGGGGATTATCAAGAAATACGACGGAGCAATAAGAGGGATTGAGTTGCTGGACAGACCGACTTCCGAAACCACTTCCGTTGAGCTTCCCATACTTGGTTTTATAGCTGCCGGACGGCCAATTGAGCCTATTACCGATCCAAACGCTTCAATAAAGGTAGCTTCTTCCATGGTTTCAGGAAAAAAGAGCGCTTTTGTACTCCAGGTCAAAGGTGATTCTATGATCGAGGAGGGTATTTTTGACAAGGATTTCGTCATTATTGAAGAGTGTGACGCTACTCAGGTCAAAGATGGTGAAATTGTGGTTGCGCTACTTGAAAGCGGACTGGCTACATTAAAGAGGTTTTTCAAGGAGAGAACCAGAGTTAGGCTTGAGCCGGCCAATTCTTCTATGTCCCCTATCTTTGCCATTAACGTTAAGGTTCAAGGAAAATGCGTGGGTGTGATCAGAAAGTTCAACTGAAGTAAAATATATCCATGAAACTTTTTATCGTAGGTTTACCTATTGGGAATATTGAGGATATCAGTTTGAGGGCAATTAAAACCATTCAAGAGGCTAAATTCATTGTTTGTGAGGATAGTCGAATGTTCAACAATCTATGGACAAAGTTGACTCAGATGGGTTTGGCGACCAAATCGGAGGCGACTATTAGGTTCATTAATGACTTTAATGAAGAGAGAGTGTTACCAAGGATATTGAACGAAATGAATGCTCTTGAGTCAGCGGTTTTGGTAAGCGATGCAGGCATGCCTCTTATTTCGGATCCGGGGTACAAATTGGTCAAGTACGGCTTAGAGATGGGTTGGGAGGTGGATATCGTTCCCGGTCCGACAGCGGAAAGTGCGGCCTTGGCAATGTCAGGATTACCGACTGACAAATATTTATTCTTGGGTTTTTTGCCCAAGAAGCCGGGGAAGAAACATGATCTCTTGGTTGGCTTTAAGGATACTCAAGCTGCGCTGAAGTGTTCGGGAGTGATTTATGAGTCACCGGCCAGGTTATTAAAGTTACTGAATGAGGTAGTTGAGATTATTGGAGGCGAAACCGAGGTGTTCGTCGGATTTGACCTGACCAAGCAGACTCAGAGAGTGTACAGAGGAAAAGTATCAGAGATCGTAGACACTCTGAAAGACGAAAAGATCAAGGGAGAGATAACGGTGGTCATCGGACGATGAGATTGTTGCCGGTCATTTCTTGAGGTTGGGGTATATCAAGGAGATTCAGTATTGTTGGTGCGATATCACCGAGTTTCCCCCCGGCAAGTTTAAATTGAAAATCAGAAGGATGGTAAATTATTAGGGGAACAGGACTGGTGGAGTGTTCGGTGTTAACTTGTCCGGTATTTAGGTCGAGCAGTTCTTCGGCATTACCATGATCGGCCGTTATTACAAGATATGCTCCGGTATCCTTACTTAAATTGGCTAGTTTATTCAGAGCATTATCCGAAGCCTTGATGGCTTCAATAGATTTATCGATCTTTCCTGTATGGGCAACCATGTCGGGACAGGCAATGTTGATGATGCCGAGTCTGTAATTCCCACCTTTGAAGTTCTCAACAAATTGATCAGCCAGAGCAACGCTGGACATGTCCGGCTTGAGATCATAGGTGGCAATTTTGGGAGAAGGAACAAAAAGGTGGGTCTCACCGGGAAACGGATTTTCCGATTGACCGTTAAAGTAGTAAGTGACCATGGCGATCTTTTCCGTTTCCGCTGCCCTAAGCTGATTCAGGTTTTTTGATGAAACGACTTCTCCAAGAGTATTTGATACGGTGGTGGTAGGAAATAGAATAGGGTTGGTAAAATCTTTTCGATATTTTGTCATGGTGACGAACCTAAGGTTGGGGATCCCCGAGCGTAAAAACATCTCCGTTAGCTGTCTTGGACGATCGGTCCTGAAATTGAAAAATACGACGGCGTCGGCTGACTTGATTCGAGAATTGACAGGGTCGTCTCCGATGGCGGTCGGAAGGATGAATTCATCAGTTACCCCAGCATCGTAGTTTTGTTTGATAAAGTTTGCGGGAGAGACGTGATTGATGATCCCCTTCCCCATCAGGCAATCGAAGGCAGCTTTGGTTCGATCAAGCCGTTGGTCCCTGTCCATGGCAAAATATCTACCTAAAATACTGGAAATTTTTCCGACACCAAATTTTTTAATTTCGTTTTCAACATTTTGTATTTGAATAAGTCCGTTATCGGGAGGACTGTCTCTGCCATCGGTAATGAGATGGAGATAGACATCCGTCAAATGATTCCTGGAAGCAAAGAGGAGAAGAGCGTATAAGTGCTCATTGTATGAGTGAACGCCGGAGTTGCCGATCATGCCGATGAGATGAAGACGTGACTTAAAGGACTGAACGTGTTTAACCGTGTCCAGTAGCTCTTTGTTAACAAAAAAACTTCCGTCGGCGATACTCATATTGATGATGGCGAGGTCTTGGAAAACGATCCTCCCGGCACCGATGTTCAAGTGCCCGGTCTCCGAGTTCCCGTCTTGATTTTCGGGAAGTCCTACAGACGGTCCCGATGCCTCCAGTTGGGTGTTGGGAAAGTTTTGAATCAGATAGTTGAATGTGGGTGGATTTGCCCGGGTGATGGCATTACCGGGGCTGTCGGGGGCAATCCCCCAACCATCAAGAACACAAAGGATGACACTTTTATCCGCCATTCTTACTTTTTAGGTAGTCTTCGATAAAAAGCAGGCGGTTATATTTGCTGACACGCTCGCCTCTTCCCGGGGCGCCAAATTTTACAAAGTCGCAGCCAAGTCCTACCGCAAAATCAGCTAGAAAATCCTCGTCGGTGTCACCAGACCTATGGGAGACGATGGTGTTGAAACCATTGTTCTTGGCGATCTTGATAACGTTGACCGTCTCGGTGATGGTGCCAATTTGGTTCGGTTTAATCAGAATGGAATTACAGGCATTTTTTGCGATGGCCTCGTTCAATCTTATTGGGTTGGTAACAAGAAGATCATCACCGATGACCATGACTTGTTTTCCCAGTTCCGAGTTGAGGTATATCCAATCATCCCAAGCATCCTGATCCAGAGGATCCTCAATCGAAAGAAGATTGTATTTCTTGTTAAGGTCGATGAGGAAGTCCGCCATTTCTTTTCCGGTCAGAGTGTCTTTGACATCGGAGATCTTATATTTTCCGTTTTTGTATAGGGATGAGGCGGCAACGTCGAGACCGATGAAAACGTCCTCGTTTATCTTGTAAGGAGAAGATTCAATAGTTTCTACCAGTAGTTCGATAGCGTCGGTGTTACTAAAAAGGTTGGGTGCAAAACCACCTTCGTCCCCTATTGAATGAATGGCTTTCTTGTCGATCAATATTTGTTTGAGAGCGTGGTAAAGTTCAACCCCAATGGTGAGGGATTCCGAAAAAGGTTTCCTGGAGCTGGGGATGATATGAAATTCTTGGAATTCAAGATTACCTGCTCCGTGCTTTCCACCGTTAATGAGATTAAAGACCGGTGTCGGCATGTTAAGAGCTGCGGGTCTGGTAAAGCCGTATTTTTGAGCCACGTATTCAAATGTGGCCATTTCGGAACAGGCAGCTCCGAGTTCGCACACTGCTTGTGAAACCGAGAGAATGGCGTTGGCTCCCAGTTTAGTCTTGTTGGCCGTTCCGTCAAGATTGATGAGGATCTGGTCAATTACACCTTGTTTTGTGGGGTCTTGACCGATGATATATTTGGAGATAATTTGGTTGACGTTTGCCACTGCTTTGAGAACACCCATACCGGAGAAGCGATGAATGTCTCCGTCACGAAGTTCCAAGGCTTCCATTCTTCCGGTAGAAGCTCCCGAGGGGATCGATGCCACCGAGCCATGATTGTTGTCGGTCCATATCGTGGTCTCAATGGTGGGATTTCCGCGTGAGTCCAGGATTTCTCTGGAGTAGACGGATTTAATAATGGCCATATTACTTTAGTAAACGTTTTTCGATCCCGGCTATATTCCTTCTGGTGTTGTCTACGGCATCAGGAGAGACAGAGACACTGGTAATCCCCCAGGAAACGAGTTTTTCAACAAGGTCAGGGTATTGACTGGCCGCTTGTCCGCAGAGACTTGAGGTAATCGAGTGTTGATGGGCGGTTTTGACTACTTTCTCAAGTGCCCAGAGGACGGCAGGGTTGCGCTCGTCAAATTCGGTGGCAACGGTTTCATTGTCCCTGTCCGTTCCGAGGATCAGCATCGTCAGGTCGTTCGAGCCGATGGAGACACCATCGATCCCGACTTTAATAAATTCTTCGAGAAGGATCACATTGGAGGGAATTTCTACCATCATCCAGAGCTTGAATGATTCGGAGCGGGAGAGTCCGGAGGCAGAGATAATGCGTTTAACTTTTACCAGTTCGTCTACCGTGCGACAGAAAGGAACCATTAGATGAAGATTTTTATATCCCATCTTGTTACGTACCATCTTAATTGCTTCAAGTTCGAGATTGAATACCGATTCGTCTTTGATATATCTGTATGCTCCTCTGAAACCGAGCATAGGGTTGGGTTCCAATGGCTCGTAATCTTTTCCCCCGGTAAGATTTCGGTATTCGTTGGTCTTGAAGTCGGAGGCTCTATAAACAACCGGTCGACTACCAAAACTAAAGGTGAATTTGGCCAGGTCATCGGCCAGTTTCTGGATGAATTCTTTTGATTTACCATCACGAATGGCTTTTTTGGGATGAACTCCTATTTGAGCCATCATGAATTCGGCTCTGAGAAGGCCAACTCCATCGGAGTTTCCTTGGGCGACTACGGCAGCCAGGTCGGGTTCACCAAGATTGACGTAGACTTTGGTGGCGGTTTTGGGTAATTCTTCAAAGGAGACTTTTTTGGCAGCTTGTTCCTTTGCTTTTTTTGGTTGGCCGTCGTAGATGACTCCAGATGATCCATTGACAGAGATCACCTGATTTTTTTTGAGTGTTGAGGTGGCTGTCTTGGTACCGACAACCGCCGGAACTCCAAGTTCTCTGGAAACGATAGCGGCGTGAGAAGTTTGACCCCCCTTATCGGTGACGATGGCAGAGGCTCTTTTCATGGCGGGAACAAAATCAGGTGAGGTCATTTCCGTGACAAGAACGTCACCCGCTTGTACCTTGTCTGTTTCTTTGGCGCTTTTTATTAAAACAACTTTACCGGTACCTATTCCAAACGAAGCCGGTTCACCTTGGAGAAGTTGTTTAAGTCCATCCAGCTGACTTTCGGAAATGTGTGACTCCCCTCCCCCCATATCAAGAGTGGTGATAGGTCGTGTTTGGACGAGAAAGACGTGTCCATTCTCGATGGCAAACTCCATGTCCTGGGGGAAATAGTAATGTTGGTGCACTTTGATAGCCAGTTTGGCAACTTCTTGGACTTGAGCATCGGTAAGTTTTCTTCTGTTTACTAAAGCTTGGGGGACTTTAACTTTTTGGACGCCATTGGGATATTTCCTGATCTCCATGACAACTTGGGGTTGGAAGGAACGGGAGTGAATACTCAAATCCTCTTTGTTGATGATGTAATGATCGGGATTGACAACACCCTGGACCATAAAGTCCCCAAGTCCCCAGACTGCCTCTACAACAACCTGATTTTTATTTCTCGTGACCGGGTTGACCGAGAAAACCACACCCGAGATGTCCGACTGGACCATGAGTTGTACGGGAACGGCCAGAAGGACCTTGAAGTGGTCAAAGCCCTTGGTGGCACGATAGTAGATAGCTCTGCCTCCCCAAAGGGAAGCCCAGGCTTTACGGACCGCTTGGATGACATTCGTTTCTCCCTTGATATCAAGATATGACTCTTGTTGACCGGCGAATGAAGCATCCGGTAGGTCTTCGGCGGTAGCACTTGAGCGGACCGCGACCAAGGGATCCTTTTCTCCGACTTTTAAATTTCTGTATGAATGGATAATTTGATCTACGAGATCTTGGGGTATGTCGGCGGTAAGGATCAGCCTTTGAATGGAAATGGAAGCTTTCTCCAGCTGCTTTTGGTTTTGAACATCGGTCTCGCGAATTATTCTGATGATGTCGTCTTGGAGTTTGTTGTGATCGATGACATATTCATAGGCTTGAGCAGTGACGACAAATCCATTAGGAACGGGGAGATTGGCGCTGTACATTTCTCCAAGGTTGGCCCCTTTACCTCCTACAAAGGGAATATCGTCTTTTCTAATTTTGGAGAAGGGAAGCACCAGGGCAAGTGTGGGCATGTTATAAGTGATTTTTAAGGTAGTCGACCCAAGGAGTTGCACCAGGATCGACATGGTTGACTATACTTAAATAATAGCTAAGAAGGCTGCAAAAGACTAGCGATTCCAAGACTTGTTCAACCGGACCGGACGATTCTGGCTTAATAATAGTCATTTTGTATCTTTGTTTGACGAGAATGTCTTTGATAAGCTCGATCCTTCGCTGGATTACCTGAGGATAAAGGTTGGAGTTAAGGACCAGGAAAGAGACGTCGTCTTTGAGTTTTTCCGGATAGGTTAGACCATCCAGGAAATGATGGTTCATGTCCGGGATGGAGAGACTGACCGAGAAAGTTTTGGAGGTTTCATTGAAGAAATTCTTGATGGTATCGGCAACCCCATATAGATGATTGGCGGCGAGGATAATAAGCCCTTGGCCTTTGTATTTTTCCGCCAGAGTCTTTGCGGGATTGGCTTTCAGTTCGATATTTCTGCCAATTGGATCAAGCGTCCTGCTTAATAGAGAGGCCATTTGCTTGGGGTTAATTGGAGTACCGTCGGTCTTTAGTCTTTCTATGAGGCCAATAGAGGCTCCCAGGGAAAGGAACAATCCCAGTCTGGGGACTTTGGAAGTGTTAAGTGCGGGGTCAAGTTTTATTAATGGCCAGTGATTTTCTTTAGCCATTTTTTCCAGTTGTCCTCCCGAGGCAATACAAACTATTTTTGTTCCACGGTTTTTGGCATCAAGAGCGCAGGAGAGGGTTTCTTGAGTATTTCCCGAGTAGCTAGAAAGGACGACCAAAGTGTTCTTGTTAGCATACGAGGGTAACCGATAATTTGCGACGATCTCAAAAGGTACGGAGAGCAAAAAAGGAGCAAGAGAATGTATTATTTTTCCAGCCATGTTGGAACCTCCCATGCCGGCAAAAACTATGGAGCGTAGTTTCTCGGGTTCAAATCCCAGATTGAGGAAGTGCGCTTCATGCCAACCCGACTCAAACTGAAGTGAGATTTTTCCAATCGATGAATATAGATCTTTTTTGTCGAGTGTCTCGTAGACACGCGAATTATCAAGGGCAGTCTTGAGCATCTAAATTAAGTATATCAACCTTCGGTGGTTATTGAGAGATCATTCTTTCCAAAGTAGTCAGTGCGGTTTTGCTTGTCTTGGGATAATGGACGTTGGCAAGGTCTTGGTATAGCTGATCGGCTATGCTGTTTGCCTGCTCGAGCATTCCCGATTGTTTGAGATAGAGAATCGATTGATAAGCATAAAGAAGACTGATCTTCCCCGAAACTTCCGGACTGGAAAAGAAGGTGGCACAGCTAGTCCTGGCGACAAGGGAGCTGGTCTTGGCGGCGACTAGGGATTGTTGAGGGGTGACTATTTGTTCCGGGTGAGCGATCGATGAATGGAAGTTTTGGGAAATAACATTTACGTAATCATTCCCGAAATTATCTATTGCAAGTAGCGATATGGAGTGATTCAGGACACCAAGAGCATGGTAGAAGGGCTGCTTCCATGAGGTGTCTTCACTATGACAGTAACAGGAACCATGCCAGCGGACCAGATCGCCATGATGACAACTCCAGGCCGATCGTTCGACGATCCTTCCATGAGGAAGTCGAGCTCTATCAAAAGAGAGTTGGTTAATGGGAATTGGGTACAATCCCAATTGCGGTAGTGAGGTGTCCAAGAGGTAGTCCAGGAATTTGTCAGCGTTTTTCCAATGATGACCAAAGGTTTCGGCATCCGTCCAGGCGATGAGAGATTGATTGTTCCTCAGCCTATTACTACGAGGGGCAATGATCTCTTGTGCGAAAAAATCGGCGTTTATTTTTGGATCAAAGGCCAGACGGCTGGATATCGTTCTATCAAACGGGAGAGCAAGAATATTCCTCCCATGCGGAAGATCGATGATCGTCGGGGTATTGTCCGAAGGAGACCCGTCGTACTGAGTGACCTGCTCGGGAGCACAGATAAAGCCTTCGTAACCGGCAAGCGAAAGTCTGTCGAGAGTCTGGGTATCAATGGCTGTTTCCGGAGGCCAAAAGAATCTAGGATGACTGCCGGTTATTTCCTCTATTCGGTTTAGCCCAGAAAGGATGACGATATCTTTGTCGGAGTTGGTCAGATCGGGAAGAATGGGGTGGATGAACGGGTCGCCAATACCATTCTCTTTCATGGCGGAGTAGAAAACTCGTGATAGTTTGGGATCGATCCGGTCAAGTTGGAGTAGCAGGGATTGAAAAACATCGAATGACGCCTTTTCCAGCACCCCGGCGTTTGAAAGTGGACGATAGCATTCGTTGGTAATGATTTCCGTCCAGTCCAGACCTTGAGGATCGGTGGATACTTTCGAAAGATCGGGAATAGTTGCCAAACGAAGTGGCTGGTAACAGTGCAGTCCGACTATTACTTCTTTACCCATAGACTGATCTTATATGATTGAAAAAGTTATTCAAGAGAGATTTATTACAGGTGACCGATTTGGTCAGAAAAATATACCGGTATTGACCCCATTTTCCCAGCTGATCTCGGGGCGACGTTTGAGGATGGCCTTGACCCTTTCCTTGACGATATTGTATGTTACCAAATCTTTACACTCGAACCTGGCGGTGATGTACGGTCCGTTTTGGGAGGCTCTCATTACCACCATGGTGTCGTCGGTATCGATCCTGACCCCATCAAGTTCATTTACTTCGGCATTGGGCCAGGATGCGAGAAGATCCTGTTTTATGGGACCAGAAATGAGATTGAATTTAATACTATCCCCT
>CAZIPD010000024.1:0-1545 GCA_964541175.1 uncultured Pseudomonadales bacterium | reverse complement strand
AGACCATTAAACTGCTTGGGGTTGTGGGATGCCGTTACCATGGCATAGCCTCTGGTCAAATAGTGATAAGAGGAAAAGTAAACGATCTGGCTAAGGGAAAGACCCAGATCGATCGTGTCAATCCCGGAGGCATTGAGGCCTTTAATGAAGGCTTTGGAAAACATTTCACTTTCTTTTCGATTGTCATGTCCTACAGGACAAAGACCAATCCTCCTTAGTGAGAGTATTGTTCCATACCCGCGACCTAGAGAATAGAATGAATCCTCATCAAGATCCTGGCCCACAACGCCACGAATATCGTATCCTCTAAATATGAAAGGGTTGAGGGGCATTAATTTAAGTATATCAGTGGAGGAGGCAGGGTAATCTTATTACTAGGGTGATATCATTTGAAAGAAGTAATTGAGGAAAATATAACTATGAAAGAAACTAATGATGGAATTTTGATCCGCGAGGCGATCGAGTGGTCTTCCAGATGGGGAGAGATGCCGCCTGAGGAAGTATTGTGTGAGATGAAAAGGATCGAGGAAAAAGCGGCAAGAATACTGGAAGGATCGGAGGAAAAATTGACTCCTGAGGAGATTTATTATCTAAATAATAAAGATAACGAGATTTTTTAGCAGGTTTATCCTCTAATAATTGTGCCCGATATTTTTTTATTGGTCAAAGCTTTGTAGAGGTTATTGGGCTTTCTACCGTCAAGGATGATACTTTCAACACCTTGCTTTGCTTGTGACAGAAGTGTTTCGACTTTTGATCTCATCCCTCCGGTGACATCCGTGTTGGATGACCCTTTGATGGCACCGGAATAGAGAAGATCTTGATAGACAGATGGAGTCAGGAGGGTAACCAACTTATTATTCTTATCAAGAACTCCGGGAAAGTCACCAACAGAGATGATGCGGATGACTTTAAATTTTTTCGACGGTAGGGTGTCCGCAAGAGACTCCATCACTTGATCGCAAGAATAGATACAGCTGCCTTTCCTTGTATCTATCAGTGTATCCCCATATACAAAGGGAATGATCTGCTGTTGAAGGTAATATTCAATGTTTTCCGTATTGGACTTAGTCAGTTTTGAATCTCTTGTTTGAAAGAGAGTATTAGGTGAGACGGCAATCGTGGGTATGCCTTTTCTCAGAAAAATTTTGACACAGATATTATTTATGGTGGAAGCGTCATGTTGGACGTTACAAAAACCTATTTTTCCCTCCGGTGTCGAATACCCATTGGCAGTAGAGTATTTGCTAGCCGATGTGTGGGGGAAAGAGCCTCCTCCATTACCGATGATCAAGTTAAGCCGAGGATTTCTTTGTAGGGCACGTTTGATCTCTTGGGCGAGACGCTTGATAGTATTTGGTCGATAAGTGTAAGGCTTACTTTTATTGGTGATGAGCGAACCACCAAGCTTTATTAGAGTCAATTCCATTAGATAGATGATATCAAAGATAGCTTTTGAGAAGATCCTTGATTATTGTTGGTGTGTGGTGAATTTCCTGAAGGGGAACTTGATGATATCGGGAGTTGCGAGTAGTTGGTTGGTGG
>CAZIPD010000023.1:9789-13116 GCA_964541175.1 uncultured Pseudomonadales bacterium | reverse complement strand
GAGCGGGTGAGGGGAATCGGACCCCTGGCTTTAGCTTGGAAAGCTAAGGTATTACCACTATACGACACCCGCTAACAAGGAATATTTTATCACAGGAGTCTATTTTTTATGCTTAAAAAACTCCACTTGCCGTAGCCTCTTCACAGCCTCATCCCTCCTCTTATACGGACCTCCCAGGTTCTTCCCTGTCTTTTTTGATAGAACATAGTAGCCATCCATCTTCTTTACTATCATACAAAGCTCCGAAGGTCAGGCTCCAAATCAGTCGGGGTGAGAGGACTCGAACCTCCGGCCTCTGCGTCCCAAACGCAGCGCTCTAGCCATCTGAGCTACACCCCGCAACCCATCAATTTTACCACCCTCTTGAAATACACCCCAATTATGTCATTATTATTACAGTTATGATCAAAAAACTTTTCCCCCTTGCCCTAGTCGGCATCGTATTAGCGGGATGTACCTACCAAGCCCAGAAAGGTATAACTCCAAACAATGTCCAACTTGAAAATCAGACCGAAGTATCAACCAATCTACCCGAAGCTTCTGCTCAGTATACGATTAAAATGGCAAACTACACTTTTTCGCCTGCCTCCCTCATAGTGAAAGCTGGATCTGTCATCGCAGTCATTAATGACGATGCCGTCACCCACACACTAACTTCAGATAGTGGTGAATTTGAAAGTGGACCTGTCTCTTCAGGCAAACCGGGATCATTCATTGCCCCAACTTCCCCCGGAAGATATCCATATCACTGCAGCCCTCATCCAAATATGAAGGGGTTCCTCATCGTCAAATAATTTAAGGGGTGAATAAAATTGCTCTCGGTCTAGTCTTCACCATCACGCTGGCCGGATGTACTTCTCCACCTGCCACCATTGTTCCACTCTTACCAGAAACCGGCGAAACTCAACCTGTCACCCAGCCACAATACCTGATAAATATAACCGATAACACCTATCTGCCTGCTACGCTTAGGGTCATACCCGGAACTACCATCTCCATTATCAACGATGACCCGGTCTCTCACACTGTTACCGCGGACAACGGAGAATTCAACAGCGGCACTATCCTTCCTGACACCACAGGTTCACTTGTTGCTCCCAACGCACCGGGGGAATATCCATTCCACTGTATTCCTCACCAGTACATGAAGGGTGTCCTAATCGTTGAGTAAGAATCTCCAAATTAAGCTCTATCCACAGACCGGAACCATTCTATTGTAAAATATACCTGCTCAGTAGAGCACATTACCGTGGTGGGTGTAGCTTAGTCGGTAAAGCGCCTCCCTGTGGAGGAGGAGATCGCGGGTTCGAGTCCCGTCACCCACCCTAATAAAATAGTTAACCTATCCCACACGAATAGGAGACCTCAGTTATGAGATGAATCCTTCCCCCTCTTGGATTTACCGGAAAGTTTTTCGTCGGACAAGATACGCTCATAAAGAGATGATAATTTCTTGACCATAATATCTGATTTGAAATCTTTCGCGTCCTTCAGACATTGCTTCGCCATCCTCAATCTCAGATCATTATCACTCAAGATCAGCTTGATCCTTTGCTTCGCTAAAACTTGACTGTTTACTATAAAACCATTTATCCCATCCTTAATAATTTCTGGGACTACCCCGACTGGATAGGCGATCGGGATCATGCCTTGAGACATACCCTCTATTAGACTAAGCGAAAAACCTTCATATCTTGATGTTAAAAGTAAAATACTTCCACCATTATTGCTCATTAAATTACGGATCTCCTCTTTCGGATAGTTAGCCGTCAATTTTAAGTTTTTAATATTATTAGATAGCCAACCGGTCAATTTTTTACTCCTTGTCATCACCACGGCCATTTTTTCCATTTCCGAAAAGCTTTGAAAAATATCAATCATTCTGTCTAGCCCTTTAAGCATCAGTGTAAAAGCATCATCACCAAGGCGCCCCAAAAACACCAATCTGGGTTTCTCCGTCATCTTGGTCTCATTTTCAAACCAATAATCTTCAATTGCGTTATGAATAACCTCAATCTTCTCCGGTTCGACCCCACGGGCAACAAGTTCGCTCTTTACTTTAGCTGATGTTGCCACAACAGAATTTACCCTTTTTGCCACATAAATCTCGATTTCTGCTATATCTCTTATTGGTCTACGTGTTCTAAGGTTCAACTCCCTCAATACTCCTTCTTTCCTTAGCCTTACCCAAATTTTTCGCAATCTCGGCTCCATATCTTTCGCTTGAGGCGTAGATTCCAAAAATCCATACGAGGTAGATCCAAAGTGACTAACAACAGGTGTTTTAAAAAGTAAAAAAGCCAAAGGTGTATAGGTGGTTCCCTGAATAATGTCATAGCTCAAAATACTTCTTCTGTTCTCAAGTAATGTATAGAAAAAGAGGATATTACTTAGTCCCTTAAGTAGCAGTGGGGGATCGTAAAGAGAAAGCTTGGGATAAAAACCCTTTACCGAAACACCGGATTTGCGTAATTTATCCACGATAAGACTATTAATCTGTCCGGCACCGGTGTTATATTTTGTCTCCTGATGTATGTAGGCTATTTTCATATTTGGTTTACAGTTACTAATATCACGAAAGATAAAATTGTAAATGTTATTACATCCGTCACTGAACCGTGATTCATTATATCAACGCGATAAACATCGCTTTTAGATTACATTGTCAAGAACCCAATATATCTTGATATATTTCTCATATCTGTCATTATTACTACAGATATGAGTGTGGATTTTATCAATGGATAATTTAAGAACTCTTTTTTTACATATAGTTGTGTTTCTTACCGGATGTGCAATGCTAATTATCGAGATTGCAGGCACTCGCATAATTGCCCCCTTCTATGGTTCAACCATCTATGTCTGGTCCGCATCAATTTCGGTTGCCTTAGGGTTTTTGGCTATTGGCTACTGGATCGGAGGACTGATCGCGGACAAAAAACCTGACCCGATAATACTATGGATCACCATTTTTTTATCGGGTACGTCCATGCTTCTAATCATGAAAATAGACCAATCGGTTTTACTTTTTACCGATCGTTTCGGTCTTCAATATGGACCATTAGTCTCCGCCACAATATTATTTTCACCTCAATTTGTATTAATGGGAATCGTCACTCCATTCGTCCTTCGCCTACGTACAAAATCGGCCGAACATATCGGTAAATATTCCGGCACTTTTTATGCCGTCGGGACAGTAGGATCCCTGGTTGGGGCGTTGGCTACCGGATTATATTTATTACCATCATTTTCAATTTCCCAGATTTTCATTTGTTCCGGTTTTGGTCTTATAACTCTCGCCATTATCGGGCAACTTGTTTTTCGAAA
>CAZIPD010000023.1:0-9689 GCA_964541175.1 uncultured Pseudomonadales bacterium | reverse complement strand
TATTGCCGAGTTATCTCAGATAACTCGGTGGATCTTCGCTATAAAGTTCTTGCCCAAATAATAAATAGTGAGAAACCCAAAACTCTTCTGCTCATAGGTTCAAGCGGAGGGGATATCCCCTCGGGAGGTTTAGATCCAAAAATTCACGTTGACATGGTAGATATTGATCCCGACCTTATCAAATTAAGTCAAAAATATCTGGGTTATAATCCCACACCCAACCAAACATTTTTCACAGACGATGCTCGGCACTTTCTACTAACCTCCAATAAAATATACGACACGGTGGTCATCGATATTATGAAGGGTTTGCACGCCCCTTATCACATGAGTAGCCGTGAAGCATTTGAGATTCTCCGGACCCGTCTAAGCGATACCGGCTTGATCTTTATTCACTTTTTGGGAGGCATCGGCGCCGAGGATATCTCTGCAGCCTCGCTAACAAAAACGGCTGAGGTGGTTTTCCCCAATGTATTCCTGGCAACCTATGGTAACGAAGAAAACGCCGATTACATTTTAGTCTTGTCGAAACAAACTCGAGATATTGAAAGCTTGCTTAGGGGAAAAGAGTTAAAACTTGTCAAAGCCAATATCAATGAACACCTTGGTAGGGTTTTGACAGACGACCTCAACCCCCTGGATTACTACTACATCGATAAATATCAATCATGGGTCGACTCAACCCGTAGCTTTGGCGGCTTAAAAGGCGTCTTCACTTTATGAAAAAACTGCTCACTATTTTCATTTTGACCTCACTATCATTCTTGTTTCTTGTAACTCAAGACGTTTTGGCAGCTACGGTAAAAAACCCCATCTGGGACCAAAAACATTTTCGCTTTCGTAACGATGATGGATCACAAACCACCGCCACATGGAAGGCGAACGAAGATACTAATTTAACCGGCCACGTTAAAAATACTGTTTTCCGTCTCCGCATAGAAACAGTTGAGACGAACACTCAGACGGCCGGTACCAATGTTACTCCCCTGATTCAATATAAAGCTGCCGCAGGAGGAGCCTGTACAGATGCCTCCGGGTGGACCATCATCACCACATCCACCGACAACGTTTTTGCCCTAAGTCTGTCCGGTAATTTTGTCGATAAAGCCGCAACCACCCAACAGCTCACAGGTATTGGCGGTTACTCTTTTGTCGCCGGAGAGATACTTGAAAGCTCTAATCCTGCCACGGCTCTTACTTTTTCAAAAAAATGGACGGAGCATGAGTGGAATCTTGTGGCAACCACCAATGCGGCCGATGGGACCGCTTACCTCCTCCGCGCATCAAATTTCGGGGGTTCATACAATGTTTACACCGTCTGTCCTCAGATCACAATAAACGCTGCTCCCTCTGCACCGACACAAAACTTACCTATCAATAACGCCACCTCTGTTTCAATAACTCCTACATTTACCATGACCAGCACCGATTCTAACTCTGATTATTTAGGGTATAAAGTTGTCATTTACTCAGACAGTGCTTGTACTTCGGTCGTTCAAACCAATGATCAGTCGGCAAGCTCTACTGGTTGGTCAAGCATGGATCAGACCTGTACTAATAGCCCAACGAGTTGTTATGCTTCAGGAACCCAAGCTACATTTGTCACACAAACCTCTCTTTCCAACGGTACTGATTACTGGTGGAGAGCATCATCAAAAGATCCGGATGGAAGCGGCGCTTTCACCGGATCGGGTCTGTGCAACAAGTTCACTACCATCGCCGGCGCAACAGTCTCGGTCACACTGAATACTGACGGCATAGTTGCCTATGGGATTCTGGGACAAAATGTACAAAAATCTACCATTGACTTGACAGATACTCAAACCGTAAAAAACGACGGCAATGTCCCCGAAGATTTTTCAATCAAAACCAGTGTCGCCACTGGAGGAACCGGCTGGACCTTGGGATCATCAGCCGGTACAAACATATTCGTCCATGAATTCTCCAGCAATGGGGGAGGGGCTTGGACAAAATTTATTACCGCTGACACATATTCCGCAACGCTATTAGCTACTAACGTCGCCGTCAATGGCACTCAAAACTTTGATCTACGAATTACTTCTCCCACCTCTTCTGACTCGGTCCAAAAGTCGATTACCATTACGATCTTGGCCACCGAAAACTTAGCAATGTGACTACCATTATTTACTCAAACCGCAATCATTATTGACAATGTGTAAGATATCTGACAAACTATAAACATGAGGAATTTACTTCATATTTTTGCCTTACTGATAGTCTTCCTGCTTTTTCCCAGTTTTGTAATTGCCAGTAAGTCTGTTGGTGTACAAACGGGTAAAATCCAAGTTGATCAAAAACTTGTTCCTGGTGGCATATACGAGTTACCTACTTTAGTAGTAAGCAATACCGGATCGGAAAAGGGAGATTTCGAAGTCGGTATCTCCACGCTACAAGATCAGGCGGAACTCAAGCCACTCGAAGAATGGTTTATATTTACTCCCAAAACCTTTAGTCTGGATCCGGGAAAATCCCAACAGGTCACAATCAAAATCAATCTTCCGATTAAATCCCAACCGGGTAATTACTTTAGTTTTGTGGAGGGAAGATTTCTCAGTAGCGGAACAAAAGGTACGGCCTCAGTCACTATCGCCGCCGCCTCAAAACTATATTTCACGGTTATCTCCACTAATCCATTCGTCACTTATTACTACAAAATAATATCTCTTTGGAAGCTTTATTCATTCTGGATCCAAGCGATTCTGATAATAGGAATTATCATTGTAGTTGTGGATCTTTTCAACAAATTTTTCAAAATTAAAGTTAATAGAGTAAAAAAACATGGTTAGGCAAAAACGAGATACCAGAACAATGAAGATGCTTAAGCAGGAGGGGGTGAGAGAATCAAAAATATTTGTCGTCGGGATTTTGAACCTTCTTATCCTAACAGCACTTCTGGTCAGTCAACAGGCAATCGGCGCCTCCACTTCTACAGTAGCTGCCACTGTCACAGTTCAAAATATCGCTGTAAGCGTCGCTCCTGGTTCCATTGTCTACGGAACTCTAGCTAGCAATACAACTGCCGACACTAATCCTACGTATACCCAAACTGTTACCAACGATGGCAATATAGCAGAGGATTTTTTTATTAAAGGTCAAAATACTGCTAACTGGACCCTTGGTGCCACAACCGCCTCTGATCAGTATATCCACAAATTCTGTATTACCACCTGCGCCACCCCACCTACCAACTATACCGCCCTTACTACTAGCAATACGCTACTTGCCGGGAGTGTGGCTGCAAGTGGCACTCAAACTTTCGATCTGGAAATAACCACCCCCAACCCATCGACTGTTTTTGTACAACAATCGGTTGACGTAATCATCACGGCGGCTGCGCCTTAATTGAAACAATGTCGTGAAAAAAATACTTTTCCTTCTTATCCTGTCTCTTTCCTTGGCATTTACTGGGTACTCAATAGCATCAGTCGGTGTCGGAGTGGGAACAGGCAAGATGGTCGTCGAGGAAAAACTACTTCCTGGTGCTATATATACACTTCCAGCATTTACGATACTGAACACCGGAGATGAGGCCGGGGAGTACGATGTCGGCGTCTCTTATGTCGAAAAGCAACCGGAGCTTAAACCTCCCGAGTCCTGGTTTAATTTTTCTCCTAAAAAATTTCATTTGGAACCCGGAGGTATTCAGGTTATCGATATAAAACTAAACCTTGCCATTAACGCTCCTCCGGGTGAATATTTTGCGCTTGTAGAAGGACGACCTTTAAAGACAGCAGCAGCAGGAGTCTCCGTAATCGGTATTGCAGCTGCCTCCAAGCTCTACTTTACTGTCTTACCGGCCAGCACTCTGTCCGGTTTGTATTACAAAATTAAATCTTTGTGGAATCTTTACTATCCCTGGCCGCTTGTTGTCATCGGAGTGATAGTCGCCATAATAGTACTTTTCTTTTTGAAGAAATACCTTAAGATTCAGATTAACGTTAAGGGCAAAGACGCTCCCACACCTCCATCTATCCCGCAACCACCCATGACCACACCCCCTCCTCCCACACCTCCATCTATCCCGCAACCACCCATGACCACACCCCCTCCTCCCCCTCCTGCTGCCCCCCTCGACAAATAGTCCACAGGCATAAACAATTCCCCATATTCAGAAATTTGAACACAAACTGATTCCATGCTCCACCACCGGCAAATTGTGAGGAGGCCAATTATTCATTTACATAGAATAATCTTCAAAATTCGTATGCTACTATTGCTTATGGAATTTCACGATCATGACCAAAAAGAAAGTGAGACTGAGAAGCCCAAACCGAGCGGATACGCTGTTGGAGAAGCAGAGTTAATAAGTAAAGTGCTGGGCATTCGTTTTTTAGAGGTACCAAAAAAGACATATTCGGACAAGTTAACCAGAAATCTTACCGGTAAAGTAAGACAGGCCATGGAAACCGTATTTTCCCAGGATTCTGAAGCATCATTTGATCCCAAAACCAAAACGGTGATGGTCTTCGGAGAAAACTATCCCGACAACTGGGAGGGTGTTAAGATGCCAATTTTGAGTAAAGGATTAAATCAGGCCTCACTACACGAAACAATGCATGCTTTACATCAACAGTTGGCAAGCATCTACTTTGAGGGGGACAAAAGAGAGTATGACGAATTAAGTATCATACGGTGGCTGTGGATAGAAGGAGTTGCTGAATATGGTGCCTTGACCACCCACCAATCTATACACCAAGAATTTGTGTCAAAGCTTGAAGAAAATGGGGTTGAAGACGCTAAAGTTGATAAACTAACAGAGAAAATGAATCGAATAAAAAATCGATTTTATAATACAGTGAGCAAAAAAGAATGTCTCGCCCTATTAGACACTATTGATGGTAATGAATTCGCTCCCGGTAACTCAAGTGATCACATAAAGGAAAGTAAGTTGAACAGAATTCGCAAGAATTGGCATGAAATAATATATGCTTTAGGCTTACAGTATATAAACTACAGAATTGAAAGTGGGGAATCGATCAAGGATATTATGAGCAGGCCTCCCATGGGAATCGGTGAATTCCGGTCTGCCATAAGCTAATAGGGGATGAAGTGATCGGTTCTGCTCTAAACGGAAATTGAGCTGATCTTCATCTGTTTCATCTCAAACTTTTATGAACCCCCGAAACCCCCTCACTCCATAGTAAGAAGGAGCACTGTTGTGATATACGAAGACGGTGTCATAACGTCGATCGGCAAATAGGGCACCGCCGAGTTTTCTAATACTGGACGGCGTTTCCAACCAGCTTGACGATTTCTGGTCGAAGTTTCCAAGTTTCTGTAACTCTCGATATTGTTCTTCGGTTAATATTTCAATACCCATCGCAGTCGACATATTCACCGCACTTTCTTTTGGCTTGAATGATTTTCTTGACTCCAATCCTTCTCTGTCGTAACAAACGTTCCGCCTGCCTGTCGGGCTTTCATCTGAACAATCGAAAAAAATGTACTCTCCTGTCTGTTTGTCACGACCAACAACATCAGGCTCCCCACCGGTTCTTTCCATTTCATTAAGAGACCATAATTTTTCATTATTACCTTCCAGCCTTATCAGAACCTTATCCCATTCAATTCCTTTATGGCGATTCATGTTTTTCTCAAAACGAGTCTTCAAAACTCCAAGTAGTTTTTCTCGCTGTTCTTGAGAAATGGTATTTCTTGACATATTTATTATTTTAATTAATAAAAGTTCATTATCATCATAACAATATTTATATTTTTAGTCATATACTTCACAATTCTACTGTCATCAATAAGCACTGCCGGACAATAACACCTCAGTTCTCATAAAAAAAGCTCACCGTTTCCCATTTCTGGAATTCAGTGAGCATATGTATACTATCTTTTCTTACATCCGTCTATCGGGTCGGATGCCTTCCCGAATACTGTGTTGAATTCGGTCTCAAATATCTCTGCCATTCCCGGATCGTGAACGATCAGCAGGTTCTCGTCATTGTTTTTTGTAGCGTTCGCGGAGAAATTGAAGGAGCCGAATATCACAATTTCATTGTCGATAATAATCACTTTCTCGTGCATGATCGCCGGATTACCGTCGAGCCTAAGGATTATCTCCCCATTACCATCGATGTTCTTATTCCTTTCCATCATATATGGACACACGGAGTCACCCATATCTTGACGGGACTCAAACACCCCCCGAACAATAACGTCATTATTAGCCGCCAACTCGGACATCACGTAACCCAAGTCAACGTCAGTGAATGAGAAGGTTAGAAAATCGATACTATATTTCGCTTTCTTGACAGCGGCTATGACCTTGGCCATAACCTTATCCTCCGGAGCAAAATAGTTGTTGATGGTGATCCCGTTCCAGACAATTTCCGGGTGGGGAGTGTCACTGGGTGAAGTAACCCCAAATCTTTTTCCCAA
This sequence comes from uncultured Pseudomonadales bacterium, assembly GCA_964541175.1. GTDB lineage: Bacteria > Patescibacteriota > Microgenomatia > UBA1400 > MFAQ01 > CAIQPO01. The sequence continues at coordinate 3,281 of CAZIPD010000023.1, read as the reverse complement.
AAACATCTCCTCAAACTCTTTTTCATAATTCTCAGCCAACTGAGGGACTTGAAAGATCACCGCATTCTCATTGTTTTTATGAGCCGCATTCTCGGTAAAATTAAAGGATCCGGTCCAGACGATCGACCCATCGACAATAAAGAACTTATTATGCATATAAGCACTTCGCTTGTCCGGGACCAAGACGATTCCCGCCGCTTCAAGCTTTTTTATCAACTCGACCCTTTCGGGATGCGGGTTTGCCTGAGCATTGTCATAGACCAACCTGACGGATAAACCTCTCTTCTGTGCGTTGATCAGTGCGTCTGCCAGCTCGGGCAAGTCCAACTCATAAAAAACGCCATCCACACTATACCTTGCCCCATTGATCAATCCGATCAATTTTCCTTCAACTCCGATACTATCATCGCTTGTCGGAGGATTGGTGAATAACGCCTCAAAATAGCCACCACTCACCGCTTTGGCCGGCTCAGTGACAATTACGACCGCTGTTTCCGGCTCATAGACATGAAGGTTTGTACAAGAGACCAAAGGGACGGAAAGTAATATCAGTACCACGAAACTGACCAAAACATACCTAAAACAGAGATTTTTGCCCATTTCTCCTCCTGAAATTTGAAAGTACTTAGGTGTGCGTATTTTACCCCATTAGAAATTTCACGGCTTCTCACGATTTCACTCTTAAGCGTCGGCTCTCCTTATTCAACTCTAGTGTAAAATATTCCTCTAAAGCACCTTACAAAGTATAGGATCCAACCCGAGATGGGTTACTTCCGCAATTTGGAGGCAAAATGACTACTTTAGTCCTACTGGTTTCCTGCCTGGTGATAATTCTCGTCCTGGTGGTCCTCGCCATCATTTACATACTCAGATCTCCCCCAAACAACGACACAGATCAAACAAACGATCAAGATCTTTCAGAATGGAGACCACCAAGGGATTTCACTGGACAAAGTTTTAGGATCAATATTCAAAAAAACAAGTATCGCCATTGCAAACACGAGAATCTGCGTTACTCTCACACTCCGGAGCTCTACCGTGAAGTCTGGAAATGCCCTGATTGTGGACATACCGAATTTCGTCCGGTAGTCAAACAAATCTCAAAGGAGAAGTAATATGCGTACTATGAAATTGGAGATCTTTCCGTCCTTTCGCAAGATCAATACGGCTTCTCACCAGGCAGAGGGGGTACATCTCATAACCGAAGACGGTGAAGAATACGTATTTTTTCCTTTCGGGTTCAATGGTGACTTACCTGATGAAGCTCCCGACGGTGTACTGGGGACCTTTTTCCTGGTTAAGGAACCATATTCAACCGAGATTGATGGCCGGGGGATTCTCACTTTGGCCAAGAATGAAACCGAGGCAACTCTAACTATCTTGGAAAACTAGGCTATCTCGAACGCCGGAGAAAATATCTCCGGCTTTTTTGTGCCTAACTAAAAAACATTATTCCTTTTTACTGGACTTGGCTTTTGCCTTAGGCTTCTTTTTCCCGCTAGACAACTTCTTCTCAGTACCAACCTGGATCTCTTCCAGGATCTTTTCCGTTATCTCCTTGGATTCTTTAACATCCTTAGGTTTTTTGATTTCTTTGGTTTCTTTGAGTTCATTTGTCTCTTTAGGGCTTAATAGCTTGATGATTCTATCCAACTTGGCATTAATTGCCTCGAGATCGACTCCGCTACCCCTGTTGGGTCTAGGATTATAATCCTGTCTTCCTTCGCCTCTACCTTCATTCTTTCCTGCAAAACAGTTGCTACACAGAACCGGCTTACCGTTTCTGGGCTGGAAGGGGACTTTACAGTTATCACCACACTCGTCACAAACGGCACTGAACATCTGCTTTTCGGCAAAATATGTATCTACGTTATCTCTCCTCTCAAAACGTCCGGGTCCTCTGGAGTCTCTAAATCCTCTGGAGTCACCAGATCCTCTGGAATCACCAAAGCTTCTGGAGTCACCGAAGCCTCTGGAGTCTCTTGACTCTCCACCACCATTAGACTCAAAACACTTACTACAGAATATTTCTTTTCTACCGTTAGGTTTAAAAGGCACTTGACAGTCCACTCCACACTTGGCGCAAACTGCGTCATACATGGTTGGTCTATCAAAGCTTCTACCACCAAAACCACCTCTATTACCGCTGTTTTGGCCACGGTTACCCCCAAAACTACCTCGATTTGAAAATGTCATAGCCTATATTATACCACCATTCTCCATCCCTATCCAATATGGACATTAACAAGACTGTGGGGTTAGAATACACCCAAGCTTAGCTCTCTAATAAAGGAGGATGTTTTGACCCAAAAGATCTGTATTAATTGCCACGGCTCTGGACAGGATCCGGAAAAGCAGAACGAAGAAATTGTCCCGATATGCCCACGCTGTAAAGGATCCGGTAAAGATCCCGATACCGCCTATGATAAAGATATCGACGATGAAGAAGAGGATCTCGACGATGATGACGTCTGGGAGGCTAAGTACGCTCCTCAGAATGAGCCAAAAGACATCGAAGATATTCTTATAGATGAAGAGAGCGAGGACAATGGACGTGATTAGTCACTAGCCAGTCGAATAGACTGGCTTTTTCATGCCTACTCAGTCCCAAAAGTAAAAGCATACATCCTTACTCCACGCTCAGAGCTCAGCCGCAAAACATGCCTCTCAAAGCTCGTCCCCATATCAACGATGTCATATTTGCCCGCCCTATCAACAGAAATGGTCTTCTTCTCAACTCCATCAACACTGACCGATACCCCGGGGGGCGCTGACAACCCCTCTACTCTAGACATCACCAGGTAAACTTTGTTCGCTTTAAAACTTAGCTCCAGCAAGGCTCCGTCCTCTCCTGACTCGATATACTCGCCCTTTGATAGCCAGGCACCTCCCAAAGCCACTCTATCAGGGTCAGGAGGTCCTGAATAGGCGTAAGAAAAGACGTCCTCCTCCCTCAAGTTCTGCTCATAATTACCCGCTCTCACGTATCCCAAATAGATCTCGGGTGTCTGTCCCGATCGTATCGGCACTTTAAACTCCACCTCAGCCACCTCTTCCGATACACCCAAGGCCTCAACTATCATCTTCTCGGTTTGTGAATACTCGCCCTCACCAAAGTGCTGGTAAAGTATTTTTCCATCCCGTCCAATTAGATAATGTGCCGGCCAGTAATGGTTGTTATAAGCATTCCAAATTCTGAATTCATTGTCCTGAACAACCGGATAGGGGATCATCAGATCGGTAATCGCCCTGCTCACATTGTTGGTGTTCTTTTCAAACTC
>CAZIPD010000022.1:0-13229 GCA_964541175.1 uncultured Pseudomonadales bacterium | reverse complement strand
TCGTTGGAGTCTCCGGCGTACCAGTTGGTTGAGTCGGGGTGCTCGTTGGAGTCTCGGTCGGAGTCTCGGTTGGAGTCTCGGTCGGAGTCTTAGTTGCAGTAGCTGTCGGGGTGGGGGTAGATTCCTCACCCTCCAAACAATGGGAAAGCTGCAAATGGTTCCGCTCGTCACCCGGACCGGCGTAGGTGACATAAGCCACCAACTCACTGTCCAGTGCTCCCGAGCTATCAGCCCACCAACTGCCGTTCCCGCTCTGCTGCATTACGTAGCTCTGACCATTTACGGTCAGTACCACTGGTAACTCGACGCCGAATGACGGCGCTAGGATCCAGTGGCCCCCTGAAACACAGGGCAAATTGTCCGATCCCTGGCCTTGCCAGGAAACCTCACCATCAGCCTGAGCAGGCACGATTGAGAAAACAACCATAACCAAACCTAAAAAGAGAGCCAAAAATCCGATCAATTTCTTCGACATAATTCCTCCTTGGAATCAATATGAGTAGGTTTTGAAAGTACGTTTAGTACAATATCACACTTCTATCTTATAGTCAACACAATCTGCTTTAAAAGCCGTGAATCAATCCAAACTGTCTTTGAAAACTAGCCACGGAAATACCACTACCGCCTTGAATATCCTCCCCAGCCTCCTAGGCTGAAGCCATAGCCTCCATAGCCACTTCAGACCACTATTTGCCATCCAACCGGGGGCTCCTGGCAGATCCCCTACAAATTCGTCAAAAGTGCCTCCCACCCCCACAGCCACCTTCGCCTTCAAAACCTTCTTGTGACTTGCTATCCACTTTTCTTGTTTTACCGGGTTGTAGGACACGAACAGTATGTCCGGCTTGAACCTATTGATCTTGTCAATTACCTCCTCATCCTTCGCCCTGTCACTGCCAACCAGCCTCTCCCCTTCATCACAGTCCACCCTTATCCCCGGAAAACGTTTTAGAAGCATTGTGGCGGCCCGCTCTGCCACACCATTCCAGCCTCCCAACAGGAATATCTTGTATCGCCTTTTTCCTGCCACCTTACACAGCTCCTCAAAAAGCCAAACTCCGGTCACGGTCTCACCGATCTTCCCGCCAATGACCAATGAACCAACCTTGAGTCCCGTAAGCAATTTCTTCAAAACGGAGTCTTCCTTGTCTACCAACTCCTTGTATTTAACTGCAGCCAAAACCGACACCCCATCGGCTGTAACTAAATCGGCTCCGTTAACAATGTCGTGGAAATCCTTGTCCTTCTGGGAAATCACAAAAAACTCACTGTAAGCCGTTACCACCTGTTTCAACCCAAACCCACCACCTTTGGTCCATGATATGACGGTCTCCAGTACTTCTTTTTTCTCCAGCACATCAACATTTACACCCAGCACCTTTTCCTTCATAAGCTGATTTTACGCCCTCCAACATCCCGGGCCAAGTACTCACCCAATATTACGCACGAACCTATCACTCATTAAATTAGATTGCCAACACGGTATTTTTGAACTTTAGATCGTCACATCGGGCTTTTTAATACCTTTTCCCGTCAAAAAAACCATCACCTGCCCCATTTTTTCGTCCATTTTTTCGTCCAAACTTGGATTTTTGTCACTTTTTGTAAAAATTATTGATTGTTATGGGATTTGAATGTAAGTCACTTACAGTATTTATATATCTATACCCAGAATATCTTACTATGTATAAAGTTAGTATCACTACACTATCAAATTTATTGATGTTTTAGTAAACAATTATTGTACAAAATTCAAACGTAATTAGTTAATTCATTATTTTTCTACCCCAATAATTCGATATCCTCATATATTTGCTAGATAATTTTTATCCCTAATATAATGGTATCGATAAAACTTCTTGCTTGTCATACATATATAACCCTATATATCAATAACCATTGATATAGTCTGATAAATCTATTTTTATCCTCATAAACAAGGTTTCGGGGTATCTCTTTATCCAGTAAATACTACGATATTCCTTTACTTCCGGATCCATAAATACCTCTCAGTTACACTGTCACATCACCAGTCATTTTTGCCAAGGAAAGCCATCGGTTATCTTACCCAATTGCTTATCTTGGCGATATAAAGTATCAATAGACTATCCACTTTATGGAACTCCCCTCAAAAAGATGTGCCATCCGGATGAGCCACTGGTCGAATTCTCAGTTGTACCCCTCGTCAGCGGTGAATGACCAAGCTCGCAACAGAACTGGTCAAAAATTCACTAAATACTATCAAATATCCCAATAGCTACACTTAAATATTACCCTAGTCATTAACATGAAATGACACACGCATATGAATGTATGTAACATTACAGTAATCTCCAAAAGTATTATATACACTCAGTCCTATAATCAATATTCCCTCTCAAAAGTATACTAACATAGCATAAATATAAAGATCCACAAATCCTTACTTCATAATACCGGTATCTCCCACCCACGGCATGAAAGAGAAATATTAATTAACATCACATACCCCCTATTCGATTATCCTCGCTCTGCAAACTGATTAAATACTACCAAAAGGCTATACCCCCTATGCGATCCATATAATAATATTCCCTACCATACGGGTATACATCAACCTGGCCATAATCCTCAAAAAAATATTGATGATCAATACAGAACACCTGATGTTACCGTCAAGTAATGATATCCGGTGAATATTGCCAAAAATTATATTTACCGACTCAATTAAAAGCAATCAAATATTTTAAGAAAATAGAAAATCATAACGGTAATTCAAAAGGTCTCTGCCGAAGATGGAGGTCTTACAGAAGGTCAATATTTACCTCGTTTATTAACATCTTATATAAACTTTGTGTCAAATCTCAAATTGAGAGTAACTTCGATATTAGCAGTCTTATATACCAAGTGCTGTATGCCCAACTATTGCCTGCTACAGAGAATAATAGTTATTAGTTACCCAAACTCCTTCTGTATATGTCCAAGTTCTCAATTGCTATCCCAATTCCTTTTATTACACACTTCTGTGGATCCTCTGCAACAAAGGCCGGAACACCGGTTTCTTGAGTTATCAATCTGTCAAATCCCGTCAACAAAGCCGTTCCTCCACTCATCACGATTCCCTTATCAATTATGTCGGAGCTTAACTCTGGAGGTACTTCCTCCATCACTGTCTTCAACATAGCGATGATTTTCCCCAAAGGCTCTCTGATGGCCTCGTAGATCTCATAGGAGCTTATCTCTACCTGTCTAGGTAACCCCGTGATGCTGTCCCTTCCGGTTATTAATTTCTTCTCCTCTTTACTCGAGGGTACCGCTGACCCGATCTTTATCTTCACCCCCTCGGCCGTAGTTTCCCCAATAACTAAATTATGTTTCTTCCGAACATACTTTGAGATAGCCTCATCAATTTTATTTCCTGCTATCCTCACGCTTTTAAAGGTCACCACCCCACCCAATGATATGACCGCTGCCTCACTGGCGCCTCCACCCATGTCCAGGATCATATTTCCATTGGCCTCGGCGATTGGGATACCGGCTCCGATCGCCGCAGCCAGAGGTTCCTCGATCAAATACGCGTTCCTTGCCCCGGCAGCAATAGTCGCACCAAGAACTGCCCTGCGCTCCACTTGAGTCACTCCTGCCGGGACACAAATCATAACTTCCGGCTTGAACATTCCCTGTCCGCCCACTTTTCTCAAAAAGTACTTCAGCATTGCTTCGGTGACCGCATAATCGGCGATCACTCCATCTCTCATTGGCTTACTCGCCTTAATATTCCCCGGAGTTCTGCCAAGCATATTCTGAGCTTCTCTACCAACGGCCAGCACCTTTCCGTCATTTACCGAAACTGCCACTACCGTCGGCTCTTCCAGAACGATTCCCTGACCCACAACGTATACCAAACTGTTTGCAGTTCCCAGATCGATTGCTACTTTTTTTGAAAAACTGAAGGCCATTTTGGTGTAATTGTACACTACCAACAGACCCCCTATTAATATATCAATGTATTACATTAGACCTCATATAATGGTCCTGTGACCCACGACACGAAGAGGATATCTGAAGAACGTTGATAAAGAATATATAATAGTACCTGTGAAACCGAAAACCAAAAGGCTTGTCATAAATCTGCTAATTCTCTTCGTTTTAGCCGCAGGTACCACCATCGCCATTCAATTCGCCAAAGGTTATCGCCCGAACATCCAGGACCGGGCGATCCAGGGTACCGGGCTTCTCTCACTAACTTCATACCCAAAAAGTGCCCGAGTCGTCATCAACGATCGTCTCACGACCGTCACCGATGACAAACTCTATCTCACCCCCGGAAATTACACTGTCAAAGTTGAAAAGGATGGCTTCCACCCCTGGACCAAGTCGGTACCGGTAAAACCCGAACTCGTCAGCTCGATAGACACACGGCTATTCCCACTGATACCCGCTACTTCTCCCATCACCTTTTACCAAGCCGACAATGCTAGTGTCAACCCCGAAGGTACAAAAATTGCCTACTACCAAAGCAATACTCCTCTAAGCTCGGACAACGGTCTGTATATCTATTCTCTTACCGGTAACCTCTTAGGGAGCCAAAATCTCCAGATCACCGATTCTGATCGAGATTACTCAAAGGCCCTTCTCGTTTGGTCACCCGACAGCTCACAAATTATGGCGGTGTTCTCTGAGAAAACAAAAACCGGCGACAGGATCGTCTCCTCTCATCTACTCTCCACCAGAAATTTAAACCAAGCTCGCAATATCACCGATGTCACCTACCGCCTCCCGTTAATTATCTCCGAATGGCAAAATCAGCTCGCCAAGATCAATCAGTCATCACTCACCCTCTACCCCAAGTTTTTCACAGACCTAATTACTAAAAGAGCCGTTAACGTATATTTTTCACCGGACAAAGAAAGGGTCATCTACAGCCCAACCGAAGACGTCAATCTCCCCGAAAACACCATTGGCCGATCCCTTCCCAACATTAACTCCACTCCTGAGACTCGCGATCTTACTAAGGGAAACTACTACGTCTACGACCTGAAAGAAGGCACCAACTACCTCTTCTCCATGACTCAAGCCATTTCTGACGCCCAAAAAACAATGATCGTCACGGCCGATGCTACTCCTTCGGCCAACCTCTCCCTTCTCAAACAGATCAAGTCCCAAACCGAAAGCCGGTTCATTACCAATACGTCATGGTACGGTTCTCGCCAACTGATCGTCACCACCAATAATGGTATCCAGATCGTCGATTACGACAATATAAATCCGATAACTCTAACGAATGCTCAACTCAGCTCTAACTTCATCGTCCCCTCACCCGATGCCAGTAAACTGATCCTCCTCACCAACATCAACCAGAAGCTGGACACCTTCAATCTCATGTCTTTCGACTTGAAATAACCTTGATTCGTTCCCACACTCCCATTACCTGAGAGTAATCGTTAAAGTAAAAGATCCTTATCTGCCCTCTCTTGTATCCGCATTCATGATTGAAGTCCACCATTCTGTACACCAAGGCTTCCCCATCCCTCACCTCAACAACATCCATCTTCTGAACATCACCCATGATCTCCGATCTCTCACTTCTTTCTAAACTGTCAAACCTCGAATAGGAGCCCTTGATCACTTCCATGATTTCCCCCACTCCATCTTCATCCAACGATTTTCCATAGTACTCCGGCATGATCATATTGATCTGATATCTACCGTTGGCCATTATCAAGTCATATTCCCAATCGATCAAGGTTTTTCGACCATTCTCATATACCGCGATCTCGTCTATAAAAGCCGTCGCTTTCTCTCTTGTCTTGGCTTCATCAATTCGTTTTAGTAGATCCTTCCCACAGGCAATCACCAAGGCAAATTGCTCACTGCTATACGGAATTTCCCTTATCATCCCCGCCAACCTCGTTCCCTCCATAGCAAGCCGCGGTTCATTCATCAAGCTACCCAAGATATACGCCTCCCCGGCGGCACTATCCAGCCAGTTAGCTTTTCCCAGCTCATATATAAGATCTGTCTCCTTCTTCATGGGGCTATTTTATACCCCACCGTAGTAAAATAAGGAGAATGTCCTTGTAGCTCAGATTGGATAGAGCAGCTCACTCCTAACGAGCAGGTCGGAGGTTCGAATCCCCCCAAGGACACTAAAACTTCCCACAAAAAAAGCCGGGGTTTTAACCCGGCACCTCATTCTTCGCCTTTTTCTCAGCCATTTGATCAAGATACAAATAGGTGTATCCTGCCACCGTCACGATAAAAAAGACGACCCCTTGTACGGGTCCACAGCTAATCCATGCGGCCACAGGTGCGCCTAAATAAAATATCCCGATCAGCAATAAAGCGATCGTCACCATTATTGCATACAGGACCTTTTTCTCCTCAACTCTTCCTGATAGCATTCCAAAAAGGTTGGCTCCCCCCAGAACAATTAGCATTGGCCAAAAGCCCCAGGTGTTGATCCAAAGAACACAACCCAAAGCTATCATGGTAAATCTAATAAATCTAAACAATTCACGGAAGAATTTATGCATTCTCAGGCTCCTTTATAGTCAAAGTTCAAAGATGGACCTATTCTACCACAAAGATATAGGTCTATCCAATCAGTCGGGGTGGGCGGAATTGAACCGCCTGTCTCTTCGTCCCGAACGAAGCGTGATAGCCGATTCACTACACCCCGGGACGCCTAATTTTACCACTCCGGACCCTCCATTGACCACAAAAATCCCGCCTTTCGGCGGGTTAAGAAATGATTAGACCAGGCTGCTCAGATACTTCACCGCAGTGATGATATTAACAAGAGGCACAAAAGCCTCTACCACCACCGCCCGAAGAAGTGCCTGCTTGGGTAAAAAGCGGTATTCTTTGTCTACCTTACCGCTATTCACGGCTAATACTCCAAAAAAAGCCGTAAAACAAGCGGGCAGGAGATAAAAGAAATAGACGAAATTCATTAACTCCGCCATGTCTGGCATAAAAACCTCCTAGATGTCAAAGAATATTTAGGTCAGTATACTCCCAATTCCCCAAAAGTCAACTATTATAGGGCATTCTCCCAATCCTTCGAGTAGAGGATCTTCTCTATGGCCAGGTCGTAGTCCATGATCTCATCCTTCCTAAACCATAACTTGATCTCTATCTCGGCCTCCTCCACCGTTCCCGAGGCATGGACCAGATTACGTATTGCCCTCTCGTCGATGTCGGAAATGAAATATGAATCGATCGTGTAGTCTCCGGTGATTGTCCCAATATCTGCCCCCAAAGGGTTGGTTGCTCCTCTTATCTTTCTTACATGAGCGACGGCGTGCGCCCCTTCTACCACCAACACCACCACCGGACCGGCGGATAAATAGTTCACCAACTTCTTTTGAATGTCTCTAGCGATCTCCATCGGGTCACTTGACCAATGCTTGACGCCTTTCTCCGCATAAGTGTCTAGTGTTCTCTGTCCCAAGGTCATCATTGCCGACTCCGGTTGGTCATAGTGCTTGGCCGCCATCTCACGCGACGGCAAAAGCATCTTCATCGCGGAGATCTTCAACCCCTTCTTCTCAAAACGGGTGATTATTTCTCCGATCAACCCTCTCTGGACACCATCCGGTTTGACAATAATAAGTGACCTCTCGTGAAGTTTTGTTTTTATAGACATCGCCCTATTTTATATCAAAGCACGGCCAAGTCCAAGTTGACCACAAAAAAGGAGAGGGGCTACCTCTCCTAAAAAACTCACAAAGCGATGGCTTTGGGATGAAGGCCATGTAGAGACCCATCCCTTACTCTAATAACAAGGAAATAACCTCCCACATGGTCCAACATATTATTCATTGGACAGGGAAGCTCGATTGCGTCAGACCACCCAACGATCCAGTTAAGGTCACCCCAAATGTCTATCACCTGTCTGATCTTTGGATCCTTATCATCCCAATAACGATCAAGAGGGCAAATATTTTCTACGTCCCTTTTGAACCGTTTCGACACCCAGCGCCCTATACCAAACTTGTCTCTGGTCATGGTCATTCGGATCGAAACATACTCATAATAATGTTCCTCCTTCCTTTAAAAGTCCTTCGGTTGGAGGAATCGTATCACAAAATACTCCAAAAAATAAGCACAAAAAAGGAGAGGGGTTACCTCTCCAGTACATCTACATCAATTCGGTTTCGTCGGAAAGCTCGGCTGCCGGTACAATGCCCGCCGCTATGGGGAGCAAGTGTCCGGTTCGGCGCAGCGCAAAATACAGATCGTGATCTGCGATGTAATCACCTTCTTCCGGTATCTGTACCGGTTTGGCTCCTCTCTTCGCCGACATCGCAAATGCGGCTTCGAACTTGACCATTGTGTTGGACAACCCGAACTTGGCCGCCATCAAAGCCTCTTGGATCACCCAACCCTCCCCGCTCATACCGATAAGTTGTTTGACATTGACTGAAGCCTCATCGATCTTCGCTTGTGGTAAAACCACTCCCCTCCCGTCGATTTGCTTCATCTCCAGGAAAATGCGTGCCCAATCGGCCAACATCTTCCAACCTGAAACACCACTCGGCCTGGCCACCATCAAACTAAAGTCACCGGTTGTCGGTATTTCCACAACATGAAGGTCCCCTGGAGCATAAACGTAATGGGCTACTCCGGCCCTTGGGCTCAGGCGGAATCCCTTCTTCTCAATAGTCTCCAGCCAATAGCCGGTAACACCTGAGACGAAGAACTCCCCCATAAGCTTCATCACTGCTGCCACATACAACATATTCAAGCTGCCCATATCGGTAAGCTGAATACTAAAACCTTCTTTTTTCAGAAAATCATTCGCTGTACTGGCCTTGTTGTCGGCCACCGAACGTAAGACCCGGCGATCCATCGTCTCCGCCAAAGCCAAGGAAGGTTTCTTCAGCATTATCATTAACTCCTGAAGATAGCTTCCCTTATTCGCCTTCCAGGATATATCCAACCCCACATCCTTCGGGGCAACCCATAAACCGTGAGCGATCGGAACACTTGTAGCAAATTCAGACATGCAAACCTCCTATGAAATAGATTTGAAAGAACAACCCATATTATACCTCAGGCTGTCCCATCAAACCCCATCTCGATCTGAACTGCATCCGTCTCCAAGACATCTAACAGGTCCTCCACCCCGGTGACCATGACAGCCTCCCCTTTCTTTATCAGATTATTTACCCCTCCGGCCACATCATCTTCCACTCGTCCCGGAAGTGCCAACACCGGTATCTCCTGCTCCTTCCCTAACCGAGCTGTGATCATACTCCCGGAGTTAATAGCCCCCTCCACTACCCAAACCGCATCGGAAATTCCCACCACTATCCTGTTTCGTTGCGGAAATGTCCATCTCTCCGCCCCTGTCTGACCAGGATACTCTGACACTATCAATCCATCACGATCTAATATTTTCTGATACAGATTTTCATCCAACTTCGCCACTCTCTTGTCGATACCCCATCCCAATACGGCGATCGTTTTTCCTCCGCTATCAAGACAAGATTGGTGAGCGATCTGATCTACGCCATACATGAACCCGGACACGATTGTTACTCCCCGGTCGACCAAAGAGGGCACCCAACTTTCGATAACACTTTTTCCGTAATCGGTCACCATTCTGCTTCCGACGACCGCCAACTTTGGGCCGGGTTTGCTCAACAGATCAATATTTCCTTTGTAATATATCCTCTTCACCCTTGGCACTATATTTCTCAATCTCTTCGGCCACTCTTTCATGTCAAACTCCATACATTTATTTTGTTCCTCGATGCCACATCTTTCAATACCAAAAATATTGCCGGAACATATATAATAAAAGACAGTGGTTATCGAATACTCAAACCTCGATCGGTCGCGTGGAACTAATCCTCTTGGAGGGATCGCCTTTGCCGTTTCCGCCCTTGTCTTCATCCTTGTACCCATTTCCTTGATCGTCATTGGCTTCTTAGCCAACCAACCGACGGGTACGCTTCTCTCACCCGCCCCACAAAAAACTATCAGTGAAGAGATCACCCCCACCCCTCAAGAAGAATTCAGTCAACCCATCATCGCCGCCGACAACTCGTCCTCTCCCTCAGCCGTCGAGACACAATCGGGATCCAATAGCTCCGACCACACTGCCACCATATCCGCCGGACAAACTGAGATCAGAATCGACGACAAAAATGTTGACGGCAACAGCCAGATACTCATCATTCCCCAAGAAAATGACAGCTCGATATATTTTGTTAAATCCAAAGGCGATGAGTTCTTTGTCTTGAGTGTTGATCAGGCATCTACCGAAAATCGAGCAGTTGACTATCAAGTAGTTGGTCTCTAGAATTGTCCTATGCGCAAACTAATCGACAAACTGGCCACAATTATTCTTCGTTTCCTCCCTGGCTTCCTCATCGTCACTGTTCCCTTGTTCTTCCTCCCGCTAACTCCTGATTTTTTCCAGATCAATAAAACTTTTCTGATCTTTGCTGCCGCCTCAATAGCTCTGATATTCTTTTGTCTAAGACTGGTCACTCGAGGACATATTCAGATCACCCTATCTCCTTCACTGCTTCCCCTGGCCGGATTCACTCTGATCGTCATTTTGTCTACCTTCATTAAGCACCCTAATCCTCGATACGCACTTATAAACTACACCGCGGTCGCCGTTTCCCTTTTTATTCTTTTCCTCTCTACTACCTCTACTCAAAAGACCGCCATCGTCGTAAAAAGCATCATCACCATGATCATCGCCGTCTCAGTCATCATGGCCATATTCTCACTGCTGACCCACTTTGGGATCATTTCCCAGATCCCGGGACCTGAATGGCTCAAGGCAAAATTGTTCCACCCGGCAGGTAGTCCATATCACTTCCTCACTTTCGCGGTTCCCGCTCTCATTGCTACCATTGGTTACGGCATAGTCACCAAGAACTGGCTCATAAAACCTCTGATTCTCGCTGCAGCCATCATCATCGCCGCCGGCTCGGCCTTTTCTCTGAAACTCATCCTCCCCTCAGCGGAAAATCAAGGTATGGCTCTACTGCCTTACTCCACCGGTTGGTCTATCGCCGTAGATAATCTAAAGAGTTTTAAAACAGCCACTTTGGGGACAGGTCCCGACACATTCTCCCAAGTCTACACTCGCGTAAGACCCGCCAGCATGAATCTCACCGACTTTTGGTCGATTCGTTTCCCCAGTTCAAGTAGTGAACTCCTCACACTCCTCACCACCACCGGGATCATCGGTTTCATCCTCTTTTCGCTCTCCTATCTACTTACCATCAAGTCTCTCTTAAAGGAAAATTTCCGTTCCGACCCTGAGACCGCCTTTATATTCTTCGGATTGATTTCCCTATTCATAGCCCTTGCTCTCTTCCCCGGAAATGCAGTCTCACAATTGCTTGGGGTCATTCTTCTCATCGCGGCCACGATCAAACTTAAATTGGAGAACAGTAAATCGGTAAGGGATGTCCAGTTTGATTTTTCCGCCCAACCGATCTCCTCGGCATACTCGGAAGCTCCCTCTACGAAAGATCGTCCCGGACTACCGATCCTCCCCTGGCTACTCACCGTCTCATCAGTGGTCCTCTTGGCGGTATTCTGGAACATTTCCTCCAAGGTCTACGCCGCCGGCCTGGCTGTTTATGAAGCTTCTCAATCCGTCAAAGAAAATCCCGTTAAGGCCTACAACAAACAACTCGAGGCCATTAGCCTCGACCCTACTGATCCATATCTAAGGATCAACCTGTCTCAAACTTACATCTCCGTCACCCGAGCATATCTCACCAAAGAAAATGTTACCGATGATGAAAAGAAGAAGGCCCTTGAGTTCGCTAACCAAGCGTTGAACGAAGCCAAGATCGCCACGAACCTCAGCCCTTACGACATCAATGTCTGGGAAAATCTTTCTCTGATCACCAGATATCTGGCTGAGAACAACGTTCAGGGCGCTATTGATTGGACACTGGCCAGTTATTCCCAGACGGTCGCTCTCGACCCCACCAATCCACTTCTTAGGGTCCAACTTGGAACCTTCTATTTCTCGATTGGAGATACCGACCAAGCCACCAAGATTCTCAGTCAGGCTATTGAACTAAAATCCAACTGGAATATCCCTTATTACAATCTGTCCCTGGTCTACAAAGCTGAAAAGGACTATGCTCGCGCCCTCGCCTACATGAAAGAGGCACAAAAGTATACTCAACCCAACAGTGAAGATATGACCAGTATTGAAAAAGAGATCGCTGAACTGGAAAAACTCGCCCCTAAGGCAGAGCCGACCCCCGCCCCACAACCCGCACAATAAAAGTGGACCCGATCGGACTCGAACCTCATGTCTATTCATAAATCAGAATATATCTAGAGTACAATTAACTCATGAGGCGCTATGCTGTTGAATTTATAGTAGAGGCAAAGAAACTGAGAATGAGAGGTAAAACCTATTCTGAAATAAACAGTATTCTTAAAACCCAAACGCCAAAAAGTACACTCAGAGAATGGTTCCGTAATGTTCCCCTCCCCAAGAATTATCGGGATAAAATTACCCAACTCAATAAGGATCATTTAAACAAAGTAAGAATAAAGGCAGTTGAAACTAATAAAATCAGGCGGAGAATGTTTATAAATAGCCTCGATATTATAAATCGACCCATTTCCAAAAAAATTATGGATAAAGATACTTCCAAGATAGCACTTGCTATGCTATGCCTGGGAGAAGCCTCAAAGTCAGGAAGCGGCTCTGCTTTCTCACTTGGAAGCGCAAATTCCAAAATAATCACGCTTTTCTTAGTACTCCTAAAAAGGTGTTTTGAAATTGATCGTAGAAAATTCAGATGTACAGTCCAATGCCGCGCCGATCAAAACACCGAAAATCTGGAAAAATATTGGCAAAAACTCACCGGAATACCACTTGACCAGTTCTATAAACCAAGAATCGATTCTCGGACAATAGGCAAACCCACATTAAAAAAGGATTACAAAGGTGTTCTTAAGGTCGATTATTTTGATTCCAAAATCCAACTTGAACTGGAATCGCTAGCCAACCTGGTTTATAATACCGTAGCTGACCAAGGCTAAAATCTTGGGCCTGTAGTTCACCGGTAGAATGCGCCCATGGCATGGGCGAGAAGAGGGTCCAATTCCCTCCAGGTCCACATTGACACAAAAAGGCAACATCAACCCCCAGGGTAATCAATTGGGATAAAATATATCCTAAGGGCCTGTAGTTAAACGGTAGAACATGGCATTCGCATTGCTAAGATGGGGGTTCAATTCCC
>CAZIPD010000021.1:6309-13521 GCA_964541175.1 uncultured Pseudomonadales bacterium | reverse complement strand
ATCGCCAGATTATAATTTTGGGACACGCAGGTAATCCCTACAATATCCGGTTTATATTCTCTGATAACCCTCTTTATATCTCTGTCAACGATTTTGTAATCGATTCCCTCCTTGTACTTACTTCTTAAAGAACTGATCAAATAACCAAGACTCAGTGGAGGCAGAGACGTCTGAAGGGTCTTCGTCACATCAATAGCATTTATAAGAAGAAATTTTATTTTCATTCAAGCATCAATTTTACATCAATAAGCACGTCTGGTTTATAATGGTCATGAGCACAGACGTCCTCTATATATGTCCATCAAACGAAGCCTCATAAAAAACACCGGTATTAACCTAGCAGGATATTTCTACCTTCTACTGGCCAGTTTCTTCTCTGTCTCCATTCTTCTGAATAATCTCGGACGCGACGTATTCGGTATTTACGTTTTTCTTGCCTCTTTCATATCACTAGCTACAGTATTCGATTTTGGCATCTCAAATGCCGTCGTCAGAAAACTCTCCATTCCCGGAACAACCCAGGAAGAAAAGGTAAAAACATGGAAAACATCATTCGCCATCTTTATCTTCCTGGCTACCGTCTTATTCTTGGTTGTTTTTGGTTTACTCGTATATCTGACCAGGACGATGCCCATATTTTCTCATTTAGACAAAAATATATTGTATTGGTCGGTTCCCGTCCTGGCTTTAATTATTTTTGTTAACCACCTGAACACACATTTCCTGAGTCTGCCTCAAGCGCTGCAAAGATTCGACATTTTTAATTCAAAAACTCTTTTGGTCGGTACCGCAAACACAATAATCTGTGCCTTAGTCTCAGGTTACTATCCCAATATCGCTATACTCTTTTCGGTTCAGCTTCTATTCCACCTATTTACTCTCGCTTTTATGATCAATTTTTCCAGGAAACAATTTAAAGCCCAGGACTTCACCCCTGCCTACGACAAGCCAATGGGTAAAGAGCTTTTTTCATTTGGCCTCAAAAATTTTATAGCCGTCCTGGCAGGTCAGGCCGAGGCCCAGTTCAGCAACTTCATTCTCGGCACAATGGTCTCAGCCAGAGCTATTACATCGTTTAGTATTCCTCAAAATATAGTCGCCAAAGGTGCGGGTGTGGTTTCCCAATTCGCTCAAGTCTTTTTCCCTCTGAGCACATCACTATTGGATAAAGATCGGATTAAAAAACTTAAGACCTTGGTTTGGGGAATCGAAGCCCTTACACTTGCCGGAGGTTTTCTGGCAGTATTCCTATCCTTCACTATTGGACAACCATTCCTCGAATGGTGGCTCAAAGACCCTGTCGTAGTTCAGTCGGCTTTTCCTGTATTAAAGATACTAAGCTTCTATTTCCTGTTGGTATCACTTACTCCGATCCCTACGGCACTCGTTCAAGGACTGAACAAACCTCAAATTCCGTCACTCTTTGGTGCTCTAACGGTTGGCATCGAGATCATCTCCGCCCTTATACTTGTTCCCGCACTGGGTGTCATCGGCATGGCCTACTCATTTTTAATCGCTGTCAGCATTACAGTCCCCTCGTTTTTGTTAGTTACCTGGATACTTCTTCAGAAAGAAATTAAGAAAATCACCCAACCGGATTCTTTTTCTTTCGCTCCACCGGTACTGCCACAGCAATGAACTGGTGGGAGAAAAGAGTTGGTGCCAATGACGTGATTTTGTACTGCCAAGAGTAAGGCAATCTATCGGTAATTTTGTATAACAATGGTACCTTACACATCCCGTTCGTTGGGATCACTTTCAAGACCTTGAGCCCGATCTTTTTTAGAAAAGTCCCCAAAGACTTCATTGTGTAGAAATGTACATGAGTATTGTCCATAATTCCGGATGGGGAGTAATCAAAATCTCCCCTCATCAACATCAATCGTATTGAAGCATGGGCTATGTTAGGCGTAGAAATCAATACTTTTCCACCCCGTTTTAAGTGCGTTTTTGCGATAGATAATATATTTTTCGGATACTTAAGATGCTCAATTACGTCAAGCAATATTACGTAGTCAAAAAACTTCTTTGGAAACGCTAAGCTGCTACAAGTGTCAAGGTCGGAAACAATAACCTTTTTACAATATTGCCTGGCTTTCAAAGCGGCTTCCTTGTCCACATCAACTCCCCAAGTTTCGCATCCTTTCTTGGATAATTCTCTGGCAATGTATCCGGTAGCGCAGCCAAGATCCAGGATCTTTGTCCCTTCCTTGATAAGGTTAAGGGTCAGCCTGTGAGACTCGAACTCATGATTATTAAACTCATCGTACGCGTACTTCATAAGCTAAAAAAACTCGATATCTTCCCTGAACCCCATCTCCATCAGACCACGAAGTACATAATTAAGCCCATCCTTCAGCCTGTGCTGAAATGGCTTGTGAACCGAGATTCTTCCCTTTTGAGAAATTAAATTTCGCTTAACGTCAGCAAGGAGGAATTTGTAATTCTTTCTTGTTCCCACAAAGCAGACATTCTTTGGATTGAGTTTCACTTCATTCATGAATGGGGGAGAGATAGATACCACAAAGTTGTATTTCAGACCTCCCAATAAGGATCTAAGCCCAAAAGGTGTATATCTAAAATAATCGGAGGGGTGCATGTGTATAGGAAAATTCTGGATACTGGAAATAATAGCGATGCCGTCTTTACTTAATACCCGCTGAATTTCGGCCGCTATCAACCATGGTCTCTCGGCATGTTCAAATGTTTCCAAGGAGATTACCAAGTCAAACTCACCATCACTGAAAGGTAATTTTTCGGCGTTTACCACCTTATCTACTCCCGGACCTTTTATCATGTCCACCCCGATAAATTCACTGTCTGGCAATAAGCTCCTGAAATTGGCCAGCCTTCTTTGATTCTTGGCTTGTCTGGAACCGATCTCCAAAACCCTCCTGGGTTTGGGTATGGTTTCTAGTATTATTCTTACAGTTTCTCGAAGGGGTTTAGTCATTTACGATATGATATAACAGATGATTCCCAAGCTCACGTCTATTATTCTAAACTATAAAAACTCCAAGGACACTCTATCCTGCCTAAAATCTCTGAAAACCTCGGATTTGGGGAAGAGCGTCGATTATCTAATTGTGGATAACTCGGCAGACGGGGGATTCTCGGCAAGCGAAATAAAGGCAGCTTCTCCAAAGACCGAACTGGTCATCAATTCTAGAAATTTGGGGTTTGCAGGCGGGAACAACATAGGTATCAAAAAAGCTCTTCGTGCTGGGGCAGAATACATACTCATCATCAATCCTGACGCCAAAGTGGGAAAAACCTTCCTCAAGCCCCTGTTGAAACACTTCACCAATTCAAAGACCGGCATCGTTGCCCCTGCCATAAAGCACAGGCAAAAAAACAGGACTGCCTTTGGGCTTGAAGGAAAAGTGGATTGGCGTCTGGCAAAACCTGAGCATCGTAATTTACGATCAATAACAGGACAAAGATCCGTAAACTCTCAGTTCGTCACCTTTGCCTGCGTCATAATTAGCGCCAAGACATTTAAAAAAGCTGGACTCATGGATGAGGGGTATTTCATGTACTTTGAGGATGTTGATTACTGTCTCACGGCAAAGTCAAAAGGGATCGACATCATTCTGGACCCGTCGGTTGTGATCACCCACAACACCTCAAGCTCATTCAAAAACCCTACCGGGAAGCTCCCCCTCAGCTTCAAAAGTCACCTGAGGTTCATCTTTAAATGGCTAAAGTTCCCATATTTCATCAGACCACTCTTCTACGTTCTGTTTCTTTATCCATATCTCTATCTACTTTGGACGTATCATTCGGTAAAATATAGAGCCAGATGAGATACACACGCTTGGACGGGCTCAGGGGTTTGCTCTCGATCATTGTTGCCTTCAACCACTCGTTTATGGTTTTGGCTATTCCGTGGTTCGCGGATATTTGGAACCAAAACATATTTGCTTATCACGACCTCCAGTCAAAGCTCCAGCAATTATTTATGCTGGTCGGAAATGGGGGACTGGCGGTCAGTGTCTTTTTTGTCCTCTCGGGATTCGTCCTGGCTGAATCGGCAAAAAAATGGGAATTTACCTTTTCCGAAGCTCTCACCTTCTATATCCGTCGGCTTCTTCGTCTCTATCCTGTCTATCTTTTCCTGATCCTCTTCTCCGCTCTTTACATGTGGTCGGGATTCCAGTACAGGACATTTCCTATTGCCTCCACCTGGTTCCATTGGTGGATGAACTTCGAGATGACCCTCAAAGAACTCTCCTACAACCTTACTTTTGTTCATATGTACATAGGTGGTGTCACCTGGACGCTCAGGGTGATTCTCTCTGCCTCACTCGTTATTCCGTTCATGATGTACCTATCTAAAAAACTCAGTATCCCGGCCAACATACTGGTGTATATCCTTCTCGCCCTCGCTACTTTTAAACTCCTTGATTATCATAAATTCAACGATTTCCGTTACCTGTACATGTTCTATCTCGGTATCCTCATACCCAGATTTCAAAGCTCATTTGAGTCGATCTCTGGAAGAACCATTGCCCTTCTTACTCCACCCCTAACCCTCACCGCTCTCTATTTTAGATATTTACATGAGATTCACTTAGCTGGGATCGTCGAAAGCTTTATCGCCTTTTTATTCCTCGGGATACTGGCATACAACTATAAACAGAACATCTTTAACTTTCTTGAATCACAGGTGTTTCAATTTCTGGGAAAAATTTCTTACAGCCTCTATCTGGTTCACTGGACTGTTCTATATATTCTTTCCAGAGCACTTCTGGAAAATATATCACCTGCTTTTATTTCGAATAACTACTTTCTCACACACCTGTCTCTTTTTGTCGTCACCACTCCAATGGCCATCGCCTTCTCTATGGCGATTTATAAATACATTGAAACTCCGGCTCAGATAATCAGCCGTAAAATAAGAATAGATTAATGAAAATTACCTCGGCCATCATTTCCAATGCCCCCCCCGGAGAAAGACTGCTCAAGTCACTCAGCTTCGCCCAGGAAATATTGGTAGTAAGAGATGGAAAAGAGGCCAAATCCTCGCAAAAGGGTAAGCTAAAAACATACTTTCACCCACTCGATAACAACTTTTCCGCTCAAAGGAATTTTGCCCTGTCAAAAGCAAAGGGGGACTGGGTGTTTTTCGTTGATAATGACGAAATTGTCTCTCAAGAACTGTCTCGTGAGATCATCTCCAGAATAGGTCAAGAAAAGCATAGTGCGTACTATATCCCCAGAAAGGACATTTGTTACCACCAGGTTATCAAACATGGAGAAGCAGGTCACATCAAGATCATCCGTCTGGCCAAAAGAAAAACCGGAAAATTTATCCGACCCGTTCACGAAACTTGGAAAATAAAGGGCAGAGTGGGGGAGATCTCCTCATCTCTTTATCACGCAAAAGACCATTTCGTCTCAGAGTTCATGGATCGGATGGCTCGGTACAGCCAATTAGACGCCCCAATTCTCACCAGGGAAAATAAGCCCTACTCCCCTTTTAGATTATTTATAAATCCCCTCTCAAAATTCATTTTGAATTACTTTTTCAAACTAGGATTTTTGGACGGCTATCCCGGGCTCTTCCTGTCATATCTTATGAGCGTTCAATCATTAACGGTTAGAGTTTTCCAATGGACAAACAAAAACTCATCACGATAGCGGCTCTTGTCATATTTTCCGCTCTGGTCCTCCTCAATCTTCTAACCGTCTTTACCCCGGAACTGGGATTTGATGCCCTCTGGTATCATCTCACTCTCCCCAAGCTTTGGCTGCTCAAAAGACAATGGTTTTTCCCCGGGGGACTTCTATATTACTCAGCTATGCCCAGACTTTCGGAGACGATCTTTATCCCTCTCATCTCGCTTACCGGGTATG
The DNA here is from genome assembly GCA_964541175.1 of uncultured Pseudomonadales bacterium. Taxonomy (GTDB): domain Bacteria; phylum Patescibacteriota; class Microgenomatia; order UBA1400; family MFAQ01; genus CAIQPO01. Next base: position 7,662 of record CAZIPD010000021.1, on the reverse strand, counting down.
TCGGACCAAAGATCATCCAGTTCCTTTCCGGACTTGGCACTGCTTACCTGACATACTCTATCTCCCGTTATCTCAAACTTAATAAGTTTTTCAGTCTTCTCGCTGCCTCGGCCTTTTACATAACCTGGCTGGTCAGCTGGCAATCGGGGAGCGCCTATATCGATCTGATCCGCACTTTCTTGGAAACCGGCGCTCTCTGGTTCCTGTTAAGGGGAAAGTGGGTCAGGGGATCTATTCTCCTTGGACTTGCCATTGGCACTAAGTGGCTCTCTCTTGGATCTTTATTTATTTACGCATTCATTTTTGGACCTAATCTCATCTTTCCCGCACTCCTTATCGCACTCCCCTGGTTCGTAATAGCGCTCCACTTTACGGGAAACCCGGTCTATCCTCTACTTGAACCTTTTCTCTCTCACACTCTACCCACCATCAAAAGTCTGATCCCCAGGATCCTACTCTCACCCCTTACGGTAACAAAACCGTTTGATGATTTCCTGACTCCCATGGCAGGGGTATTTGTCATCTTCACCGTCTTTAATTTCCTCAGATCTTCCGGCAATATCAAAAAGGTAGCCCTTCTTGGAATACTGGGAGCTGTCTATTCGGTGACCCTCAACCCTCCCTCCAGTCGCTTTATCCTTCCCTACCTCCCGGCGATCTGTATTTCAACGATGTATTTTGTCGCCGATCAAAAAAGACTCTTCAGGGATATTTTTAACTATCTGCTCATCGCCTCATTTATCTTTATTCTCTGCCTACGGCTAATCGCCATTCAAAAATACATTCCCTTCCTCATGGGCACTCAGAGCAGAGATCAGTTCCTCACCCAAATGAGCCCACGTCTACCAGATACTTTTATCGACACCGATTCTTACGTGGCAAATAACCTTAAAGGCAAAAAAATCCTCATCGACAAACTCCATAATCTCTACTACTTTCCTTACGATTTTGATCATACTTCCTGGGCAACGGAGGAGAAAGACTATGATTATCTTGTGACCATCAACGAAAATCCGCATAGTCCTGATATGGAACTCGTACACACCAACCAAGTGGGGATCCAAGTATTTAAAATAAGGAAATGATCGATCTGTTACTCAAATTAGGTATCCTTGTCTGGCCCTTCGGTCATTTCCTTGACGTTAGGGTAGGGGACACCCAAACCATTCCCCTACTCGACTTAATAGCCGTGACTGTCCTCATATTCTCCCTAAAAGAGATTTACCGTCAAAGAGAAAAGCTAAAGAAAGACCCTCTTACCCTCCCCATTAAGCTCTTTATTGGCATCTCCGCACTATCTCTGCTTTTAAGAATTCCGGAGTTGGGTTTTGCGGGAATACTCAAACCTTCCCT
>CAZIPD010000021.1:0-6209 GCA_964541175.1 uncultured Pseudomonadales bacterium | reverse complement strand
CTCTGCTTTTAAGAATTCCGGAGTTGGGTTTTGCGGGAATACTCAAACCTTCCCTGTATCTTGCCCGTCTAACACTCTACCTCTCCCTTTACTTTACCCTCAAGGTATATCCATTAAAAAAATACCGAGAGTATCTCAAACTGTCATCCATCACCTTTGTCGCTCTCGGTCTTGTTCAGTACCTCCTCTCTCCCAACATGAGCTTCATCAAGTACATTGGCTTTGATGACCACTTCTATCGGCTCATAGGCACCCTGCTCGATCCTAATTACACCGGGGCCCTTCTTTCATCACTTTCCATATTCCTCATTTCGTCGGGGTACGTTAAGTTGGGATTGTCACTTCTGATTCCTTTGGGGCTGACCTTTTCCAGAGCCTCATACGTCTCCTTTCTCATCCCTCTATTTATATATTCGGTTCTTAAGAAAAAATATATTCTGATCATTCTTCCCGCCCTCCTTGGTCTGGTTATTTTCCTCTCTCCCAAGCCGTTCGGAGAAGGAGTGAATTTACTCAGGACCTTCTCGATCTACTCAAGGATCGGTAGCGCCCAACAAGGACTGTCCCTTTTTGCTCAAAGACCGATACTGGGTTGGGGATTCAACACTCTCGTCACCGACACCGGTCGGATTGGCATAGATAACAGCTACATCTTTCTCCTGGCCACAACCGGGATTGCTGGACTCCTATCCTTTCTCTATCTATTCAAGAAATCCTACTGGAACCGGTCTTTGCCCATAAAATTAGTCGTTCTTTCTCTTCTTATCCACGCCCTTTTCAACAATACTTTATTTCTCCCCTGGATTCTTATCGTTCTGGTTATACTGATGGCTAGTAGTTGAAGAGCACCTTCAGCTCTTCTTCATCTCTGTTTCCTGCCTTGTCCGTCGCCACTATCCTGATCGTATTTTCTCCTTCGGAAAGGCTTAGTCTGAAGCTAAATTTTCCACTTCTTTCTACCAGCGCGAATGAATTATTCACCAGTACCTGGCTGTCCCATTTACTGACCTCTCCTTTGACTTCAATGGTTTGATTAGCTCGGCCAAAAATCTCGGTACCGGACACAGGTGACTCCATGGTCAAACTGACGGAATTGTTATCATACGTGATCAAGGAAACGGGGGATTGACTGGAGTTACCAGCCTCATCTTTTGCTGTCACGTACAGCCTGTTTTCTCCGAGTCTTAGGGTTGTGGAAAACTGAAAAAGACCGCTCTCGTCTGCCTCGTCGGATGTCGTTGTCTCGTCATTTATAAGTAGTTCCACCAAGGCGCCTGACTCTGTGTATCCCTCGAGTGATATTTTGGCACTGTTGGTTGCCTCTGGCAAGGCTGAAAGGACCGGTTGTTGCGGGGGGATGAAGTCTTTCTCCTCAGAGGCTGGTCGTCTGTTCTCCGGACCGGAAATAGCCTCGATCATCATCGGCACCCCCCATTTGAACATGGCGATCACAAAAACTACCGATAACAAGATATAAAACCTTGATCTGTTTTTTTCACTTTTCAGTCTATACTGTCCTGCCATCTTGATTTAGTATAATTCACTAAGTTCTTAATAGTATACCAAGCGGGTGTAGTTCACCGGTAGAATGATTCCTTCCCAAGGAATAGAAGAGGGTCCGATTCCCTTCACCCGCTCAATAGCGAAATGGTTTTGCTACTTCTTCAAATTTAGCCTTGAAATCCTCTTTTAGCCTGGTTCTAGCCTGGGTTTTCGTTATTGCAGTTAGCCTGAAAGAATCTTAACCGGATACCGGAGTTGGACCTGAATTAGGTGGTGAATTTAGAGTAAAATGACGGTTGATGAAAATACGTCAAGAAGTTTATGACACATACTGGAAAACTGCAGCTGAGAGACAGGAAATTTTCTTCAAAAAACTTTCAGGTTCTTTTGCACCATATACGAATGATTCTATTTACAAAAGTTTCAAGTTTTGCAATGTCTACCGAGCCAGTGACAGAGTATCCCAATTTTTAATTAAGGATGTTATTTATAAAAGTAATTTTTCGCCAGAAAACACACTGTTTAGGACATTTCTTTTCCGTTTGCTAAATAAAGTTGAAACATGGGTGGAGCTGGAAAAACTTTTAGGAGAAATTAATTTAAAAAGCTTTAATTTTCAGAATTATTCCAGCGCTTTAGAAAAAATTAAGTTAGCTAATGGAACTATTTATGGAAATGCCTTTATTCTCTGTGCCAATAAATCGTTTGGATTTGATAAAAAACATCAAAATCATCTGGCCCTTTTAGAGCATGTGTTTAAAAAGAGTAATTTTCCTATAGAATTATTGAGAGTTGAAACACTCAAAGAACTTTTTGAGAAACTAAGAACACTTCCGCTAATTGGTAACTTCATGGCATATCAAATTGCTGTCGATTTTAATTATTCAGAGGTTTTTGATTTTGACGAAAACGATTTTACGGTAGCAGGACCGGGAGCAGAAAGAGGCATCAAAAAGTGTTTTTTGAATATAGAAGGAAAAAGTAATGAATATGTAATTCAATTCATGGTTGAAAATCAAGAAAAAGAATTTAAAAGGCTTGGGTTAAGTTTTAAAAGCCTGTGGGGAAGACCAATGCACGCAATTGACTGTCAAGGGTGGTTTTGTGAGACTGACAAATATTCGCGGGCAAAGTTTCCGAATTTAAAAAGCAATAGGACTAGAATCAAAACGCACTATAAACCAGTTAGTGGCAAAATAGAGTATTTTTATCCTCCCAAGTGGAAGATTAACGGTGTTATTAGCTAGAAATTGTCTCCGCAATAGTCAGTTTCCTCAAAAAGTATTCTTCCACTTCAATAACCTTGACAGCCATAAAAAACCCGCCTCATTTCTGAGACGGGTAAGTCAATTTAAGTAGTCCTATTTACAATTATCTGACCAAGAAACAGGACAACAGTAAAACTGAATCCACCTACTGCCAACGCCCAGTTGGAAAATAGGCTGATAATGGCGATCAGGAGAAAGATGGTGCCTATGGCAAATAACGGAAAATTCATGAAGAAATTAATTAACTCTGAAATGATCATGGCTATATTTTTCATTATCTCCTCATCCTGTTCAGTTGCGATTTAAAGTTCGTGGAGTCTCTTAGATTAAGAGACCCAATTATTTGAGCTGCCAAGTACCTGATCGGCGATCTACTATCCTCTGTTATCAAAGACAAGTCGTGAGTCAATTTTTGAGCGCGGATAAGATACTCTTCAACTACTTCATCAATATAGAAATCGAATAGGGACTTTGCACGAGGGTGGGTCAAATAGTATATTCGTGTTGCCAGTGCCAGCATCTCATCGTCTTTGCACTGATGACACAACAAGTCCCACTCCTGAAGGCTAATGTCAGTTTTTGACGCCAAAGTAATCGCTTCTGAACTCATCTCTCCTCCTTGTAAGTAAAAGTACGCAAGAACGTAGGTGGAATTCTAGAGGATTGAAGAGACTAAGTCAATTTATTCCACAAGAAGCAAAAGTATCTGAAAGTAACAAAAAGTGCTAATCTGTATATAGATGCGCAATAAAGTCATTGTTTTTTTTGGAATTCTCTTGGTTATCCTTTCGGTAGCTTGGAAAGTTTTTTTTCTCTCTTGGTTCGACCGCCTCCCCGTAGTAAATACCGCTTTGCTTCTCGACCACGATGAAGATAACCGATTTGATCTCGGAGGAGAGTGGTCTGGGGCAACGTTTTCGCTCGGTCGGCTGGAATTAAAGACAAAAGAAGCGAATTTAAATGAAATTTACGTCGACTCAAGCTTTACGGCCAACTCAATTACCGGCGACCCGCTTTTTAACCTTAAGAACCAACTTGTTGTCGACAGGCACTCTCGGATGATCACCTCCAAAGGGTCACCCAAAATGACAGACAGTTATTTTTTCTTCCCGCCTCATGTGAAGAAGGCAACATATCTCGTCTTCCCTGCCACCTTTGGACAACCCCTCGAGGTTCAGTTTGTGGACGCAACCAAGATAGGTGATCTGGACGTCTATCATTTTAGAGGTCAAGCGGAAAATATTGACGACACCGCTGGTTATGAATTCCTTCCGCTTGTGCCGGAAAAATACCGTGTTTTCTCCCGAACGGTCATGAACATGTATGTCGAGCCAATAACCGGTCATCTGATTAACTACGACGATAGGGGAACGAGTTACTATGTCGACGATAAAGACAGTCGAGTATGGGACATCGCCAACTGGAGGAACCGGTTCACCACCCAGACGGTCGCTCAAAGACTCATCGAGGCCAAGGATATGATTAGGACTGTCAATATCATGGAGAACGGCACCACCATACTGTTATTAGTTCTGGGTGTGATCCTCATCACTTCCCGTCTCCGAAGATAGCCAGTATTTCCCCTACCACTTCTTCAAGCTCCCCCTCCCTATTTATCACAACGTACATGGCCTCACCCATCAAGGTAACGTCCTTCTTGGATTGCACCATCCGACCCTCAATTGTATCCAAAGCGTCCCCCCTTTTCACCAGTCGCTCTCTAAGCGTCTCTAAAGATTCAGGAACGATAAAGAAATAATACAAAGCAGTATCCTCAAATGGATGTTTTCCGTCTCTCCACATGTCCATAAAAGTTTTTGCTCCCACGGGATCCACTCTTAGTACAGGAATAGAGTTAGAGTTCATGATCTCATCGATAGCACTCTTACTGGTAAAGTAATAGTTCCCGGCGTATTCAACAAACTCAAGAACATCCCCACCCTTGACCCTTGACGTAAACTCCTCATACGAAATCCTCTCATATGGATCATCGAACTCAAATTCCTCCGCCCGTCTCTTCCTCGTCGTGCTGGTCTTTACTCGCTTTAGCATTGGGTTCTTCTTTAAAAGCTCTTCCATGATCGTATCTTTACCCGAGCCGGACAAGCCACTGATCAGAATCATCCTCTTGCCCTTGTTCTTCAAGTCAAAAGATAATTCCTCTATATGTGAATTGATACCCAAGATATTCCGCGAAATTACTGAAAGTTCACCGGTTTCGGGAAGATATGTTCGAAAGTAATCTGGTATCAACATAACAAAAGTATACCCAAAACAGATAACCTCTGATATTATGTAATAAAAGATACACATGAAACGCTTCTTCATATTTTCTCTTCTATTTCTCTCCGTCCTGGGACTGGCAGCTATACCGGCATCTAGAGTCCTGGGTATAAAGAATGCGTCAACGGGAACTCCACGCTATATTGACTACTCCCCTCAATCTTTTGCATCCGAATCCAAAAATACCAGAGCCATCTGTTTTTTGGCTGATTGGTGCGAATATTGCCAAAATGTCGATAGTGAAATCCGCTCATCGGGAAAACGCATCCCGGCAAACTCCGTTATCTTCAAAGCCGATTACGAAAAGGAGGTCGAACTAAAGAAGAAATACTCGATCAATATAAAGCACGAGTGTCTCATCTTCGATCATCAGGACAACGTCATCAATAGGGTAGCTCCGGACAAAATTCTTTCCACTCTTGGCTTACAATAGACCACGTGAGCCAGATTGAATATTCCATTGTTAGAACACAAAGAAGACTCTCGGGTACTTCGATCTCTGTTGGTCCAAGAGGAGTAGTGGTGCGAGCCCCTTTTTGGGTGCCCGTATGGGTGATAAAGAACTTTATTGAAGAGAAAAAAGACTGGATCGAGCAGCAACTAAGAAAATTTCCTCAAGTCTCAAAAAAAGAAAAGCTCTACCAGGATGGCGAAAACGTCTACTTTCTGGGTGAAAAACTAACTCTTAAAGTCACCGAGACAGAAAACATCACCCGGACTCAAGTAATCCACGAAGAGCAAATCATTCGTATCGTCATATCTGGTCACATTGTGGGAGATAAAAGGAACCAAGAGGTTAAAAAATCCCTCACCGGTTGGTTCCTGGAAAAGGGTGTGGAGCACATAACTGACAAAGCCAACATTTTCTCCGAGCGACTCGGTGTTAATTACAGGAAAATAACTCTAAAAAACGTCTCCTCTATTTGGGGGAGTTGTTCGTCAAAAAACAACCTCAACTTTAACCGCCATCTGATCATGGCTCCTCACGAAGTGATCGACTATGTCGTCATTCATGAAGTCTGCCACCTGGTACACAGAGACCACAGTAGCCGGTTTTGGGCACTGGTAAGAAGTCTCGACCCCGAATACAAAACACATCGGTTGTGGCTGAGACAAAACAGGAATCTACTAGCCTTTTGAGGGTAACGGACGGGC
>CAZIPD010000020.1:0-14278 GCA_964541175.1 uncultured Pseudomonadales bacterium | reverse complement strand
TGACGGGGTAAACTGTGATTAAATGAATCTATGTTGGCGAATTTTTTGATTGGTAGTGCTTTGGTGGTGGTGATGGTCATAGCAACAGGGGTGGCGATAAGTCAATTTGAGAAGCTATCGGTTGATCTGAAGATAAAGAGATTATTGCTGGCCTCTTTACTGATAGGGCTGTCCACATCGTTACCCGAGTTATTCATTACAGTGTCCTCCGGGCTTTCAGGTGAACCACAGGTGGCTTTGGGGGATCTTATCGGAGCGAACATAGCTAATTTGAGTTGGGTCATTGGAGCGGCGGCTGTGGTGGGTAAGGCGATCCCGGTAGTCGGTGAGTATATTAGAGAAGACCTATGGATCACGATGGTCCTGGTGATGACGCCATTCTTGTTGATGATAGATGGAGGATTGAGTAGATTTGACGGCTTTTTGCTTATTTTCGGATACTCTCTGTATTTGACCGATATGGTGGAAAAAGGACGTTACAGGATCAGACAGGCGAAAATCAGTAAGCATATTATTTCTGCTCATCATAGGTTAGCGTTGAGCGCGAAGCTTGGTCATGTGATCAAGATGGGGGTGGCATTGGTGGTGTTGGGTGTAAGCGCGAGTAAATTGGTCAGTGTGTCAGTTGATATAGCACGAGGTTTGGGAGCCAGTACTTTTTGGGTGGGCTTGGTGATCGTGGCCATTGGAACGACTTTGCCGGAGGTGATGGTGAGCCTTGAAGCGGTGAGACGAAGGCAAGCATCATTGGTGTTGGGGAATATTTTGGGGAGTGTGGTGGTGAATTCCAGCTTGATCATGGGGATCGGAGCGATAATAAAACCGGCGGTTTTTGACGATACACTTTCAAAGGGAATTGCGGGAGTATTTATAGTAGCGGTAATGGGTTTGTTCTGGATGTTCACTCGGACCAAACACAGATTGGATAGATGGGAAGGGGCCGTGTTAATAGGAATATACCTAATGTTCGTGGGGATACAGTTCTATGTTCTAAGGTAATTAATTCTCTTCCAAGCTGAGAAGGGCGGAAATTTTATCCAGGATCTTCGGTTTCTTGAGGAGCTTTTTAAACGAACTGTCCACCTTGCTGAACATTTGTGCGGTTTTAACATCGGAGAACAGTTCCCCGCCCATGGGATATTCCTTTTTCTGATCCACTTTTCGTTTGGTGATGTATTTCAAATTGAGAATGGCATAGTCCTTGACCGCTTTGATCATGCCGATCTTTCGGAAACGTCGCAGTGAGTAAACGTATCTCGGTTCATGAAAGACGGCAAATGTCAGGCCTCTCTTGAAGGCTTGTCTGACGAATTCGGTATCTTCGGCAAAACCAACTTCAGGGTTAAAGCCTTCTGTCTTTGGGAAGGCCTTTGTACGACAGCCGATCATGGCGCCAAAGGCTGCCGGGTTACCGAGAAGGTAAGCTGTTTCCACAAGGAGATTGAGATAGGTAGCAATGGCTTGATCGGAACTTTTTTCGGTATCGGCGTTGCACCAGACGGTAAAAATGTCTACCGGTCTCATATGAAGGTGATAACGAAGCCCTTCTAGGTAATAGTTGGGGAGAGAGTTATCGGCGTCATTCCAGACGATGAATTTCCCCTTTGCCGCTTTCGCCCCCTGGTTTCTTTGATGAGAGACGTTGCGGATTTTGCTGGTGAGGATCTTTAGAGAAGGTAGCTTCTTCTTCCATTCATTGGCCTTTGCCACTGTCTTGTCCGTCGATTCTCCATCAACAATTATGACCTCGAAATCCTTAATCGTTTGGTTTGCCAGGTCGGATAAGAGTGAAGGCAGTGCTTTCTCTTCATTAAGTACGGGAATGACGATTGAAAAAAAAGGTTGGTCGAATAAAGCCATGAGTAGATTATATACACAAGTTTTTTGTTAGAATCTAGAGTATGAACTTGATTGTCGGATTGGGTAACCCAGGTAAGGATTATGATTTGACTCGGCACAATGCCGGTTTCATAGCGGCTGAAAAGTTGCTGATGAAATTAAATAAGAAAGCGGACTTCAAGAAGGAGTCAAAATTCGGTGCGGAGATCGCCAAAGTTGGGGATATTTTGATCGTCAAACCTTACACTTATATGAACGAGTCGGGTCGAGCGGTAAGGAAGATAATGGATTTTTATAAACTGGGGGTTGAGGATCTGGTATTAATACATGACGACTTGGATATCCGTTTAGGAGAGTATAAGGTGCAGAAGGGAGTCGGTCCAAAAGTGCATAATGGACTTGGTTCCGTTGAAAAAGCTTTAGGGGACAAGTCATTTTTAAGAGTTAGATTGGGTGTGGATAATAGACAACCGGGATTAAAGTATGGCGGAGGAGCCGATTATGTGCTTTCAAAAATGACTAAGGAGGAGTTACTGAAACTTGCGATGGCGATGGACTTGGCCTTGGGTGATTTAGCGGTAGCTCTTGGCTTGGAGTTCGAATAACTCGCTGTATCGGCCGTTATTTTTCATCAGTTGGCTGTGACTCCCCAACTCCTTAACCTCACCTTTTTCCAGTACTAAAATTTTGTCCGCCTTTCTGACCGTGCTGAAGCGATGTGAGACGAGGAAGATTATTTTTTCTCTAGCGACTTTTAGAATATCTTCAAATATTTGTTCTTCGGTTTCCGGGTCAACGTTTGATGTCGGCTCGTCAAGAATGAGGATCGATGAATCTCTGAAGAGCGACCGTGCCAGCGCAATGCGCTGCCACTGACCCTTGCTGGGTTCAATACCATTTTCGAATTCTTTATCCAGGGGATTATTGTATTTAAGGGGAAGGGAAGAAATAAATTGGTGGATCCCCGTAAGCTTGGCCGCTGCCTTGATATGTACCGACTTAGGCTTTTTTTGAATATCTCCAAAGTGGATATTATCTTTGGCAGAAAACGGATATTGGGCGAAGTCCTGAAAAAGTGCCGAAAGAGCGTGACGGTAATTTTTCAAGTTGTAGGTTCTGATGTTTAAGCCGTTAACCAGAATCTCACCTTTTTGAGGTTCATAAAATCGGCAAAGGAGTTTGATGATGGTGGTTTTACCGGCACCATTCTCACCTACCAGAGCAAGATTGTCCTTGGGGTCAATTTTGAAAGAGACATCTTTGAGGATCCATTCGGGTGAGGCATTGTATTTAAACCAGACATTCCTAAATTCAATGCCTTGCGTAAAGACGGGATCAAGGATCGTCGTTTGTTTATTGTCATCTTCTTCAAGTGCCATAAATTTCTCATAGTCTTGTATGAAGAGATAGTTTTGGAAAACGTCGTTGATCTGACTGATCAGGCGGGTAATATTCCCAATAAAGCGACCAACTGCGGAACTGGTAATCTGGGCAGTGCCCAGAGTAATGACTTGGAGGATGGCCTGGTAATAAAGAAATAGTTTTGTTCCTGTTTCAAAAAGGGAGGTGGGAATGCTGACAGATTGTCTTTTCCAGGCAAAATTCATTCTTAAATCATTGTCTTTTTTATAAAATTTCTTGGCCATTTTTGAACGTCTTTCCAGTAGGAAATCAACGTGGTCAAGGATCTTGTTTTCATAGAGGTATTTTCCTTTGACAGTGAAGTCTTCGAGTGCTCGCCAGATCCTCCAGAATGGAGCATACTTCGTTCGGAATTCGTGCTGATCTCGGCTGAACTTGACGCCAATGACGATCCTGGGGATGGCGAGGATAACGCAAGGGATCAGCAGAAGCGGTTGATATGAGGCGATCGGAATAGCAGCTGAGATAATGGTGAAGACGGTATCGGGAAGCGAAGAAATGGGGATGATAAGTGACCAGACGGAGCGACCGGTGTTGTCGAGGACCTTTTGGAGCAAATTTCTTGTCTCGGGTAATTCCGCCACTCCGACAGGTAGAGAGTTAATTTTGCGTGAGATGGAGATATCTACTTTTTCACCGACAAGATTAGCCATGGTGTAACTCCAGGCAGAGTCCAGATGCCCCATGGCTTGAGCAATCTGGTCGATGGCGAGACCGGCGAGGGCGGCGATAAACATGGTGCGGACCCCGGAATTAACATCACCTGTGGTGATGGAGGTAATAACCGCGTCGATAAGCATTTTGGAAACCAGGAGCGTGGGGTAGACAAGGGCTCCAGTGACGGCGTTAACTAAGGTAAGCTTAAGGAAAAGCCACTTATTTGTTTGCCAGGCAATTTTGACGGTAGATGAGTAAGTAGCAAGAAACGCTTTTATGTTAGAGAATACTTGGGTAGACTTAGAGGTGGACACATTATTCATTATATGTGTATGGATACAAAAAAAGGATTTTCAAATATTATCGACATTCTGGATAAATACGAGATCGATGAGCCGACTCAAAAGAGAATTTCCAGAGAGTTCCAAGATTATGCTTATCGATTGGCGGTCGACCTCGAGGATACCTCTCACGTGCCAATATACATGAGACTAGCCAAGACGACACCAAGGGAGTTGATCGAGAGTGCCAAGAGTTATGTGATGGATGCCAATGCGAGAAACAAAGCGAGACTGTTTATGTGGAAGCTGAAGCAGTTGAGGATAGAAAAGGCAGAGGGTGGCTTGTTAAAATGAATTAGATGAGAAAAACGGAACCGGTAGTATTACAGGAGAATAAGATGTGGGGGAGAATGATAGCTTTGTCCGGAGTGCTATTTTTTGTTTTTTTGGGTGACGCGATCTTGTCGGATTGGGTCCCGACTTATCTTCAAGAAGCTTTGGGCGGGTCGTTGATAATGGGTTTGATAATGTCGTTTAGTTCGTTAGTTGGACTCGTTGCCGACTTATTGTTGCCCCAGCTATTCAAACATGCTTCTTCCAGAAGATTGATGACGGTGGCGATAGGAGCAAGTCTAATCTTTTCCGGAATTTTGATGTGGACCATTCAATGGCCTCTGGTTTGGTTATTCCTTTTGGGCATGGCTCTTTGGGGAGTTTATTATGAATTTCTTAGTTTTGGTAGCCAGCAGTTAGTGGCCGAGACGGTAGCTCCTTCGGGTAGATCCGGAGCATGGGCGTTGATCGGAATATTTCGGAGTCTGGCGTATTTTGTGGGTCCTATATTGGGAAGTTGGTTGGCAATTACACAAGGTAATCAACAGGTAGTTTATTTGGCTGCGGCTTGTGTGACGGTAGGATATGTATTTTGGAAGGTATTTAAGGTTGTGGGGGAGAAAAAAGGTATCGGATCGTCCGAAGGCTTCGAAAAGCTCAATATCTTGGATGAGATGGATCACTGGCGAGTACTTTTTGAGCATGTATGGCCAATATTGGTAGTAAGTTTGACCTTGGGTTTGGTTGACGCTACTTTTTGGACAACCGGGACGGTACTGACAGATGCTTTGGCAAGACAGCATTGGCTGGGAGGAATGTTTTTGCCTTTTTATATGCTGCCACCGGTATTCGTAGGGCTATTTATTGCCAGATGGGGGTTGAAGACCGGGAAGAAAAAGGTGTCGGAGACGTTCATGCTTTTGGGAGGAATTTGTTTATCACTGTTAGGAATCACGGACAGTCTATGGTTATTACTACTGGCATCTCTAGCAACAGGAGTGATGCTCTCAGTGGCATGGCCGATGATGGAGGCTGTTTACTCAGATATCGTTGCCAGGATGGGAAGGGAGAGAAAACATATGATGGGGCTATCAAACTCAACAACGTCGATTGCCTACATTATCGGACCTGTGACCGCGGGGTGGTTAGCTTCTCAGATGGGTGAGCGGATGACGTTTGTAGTCATTGGATTAGGAACGGTGGTAATAGCGACAATTTTGCTATTTGTGACACCAAAGAAGCTAAAGTTACCTCAGGCCGAGATCCAAGAGTGGAAAGACTGAACTGAGTTTTCCTCCTCAGGAAGCGTGTCATTATTTTAAGGTAAAATGAATTTGTGAAGAATAAGATTGTTTGGCATCAGGTCGTTTTGATCGGAGTGATGTTCTTTTTGTCCTTGTGGAAATTATTTACCGGAAGAATGATCCTGGGGACGGAAATGGTCTGGTGGTGGTTGGGTGGCATCGCCGGTTTTATGATCGTTTTTGGGGATAGGTTGGTACATGTTTTGTTGATGAACGATGCTCCATTGTCGATAAAATTCAGGGAGACTTTCTCGGGAAGGAGATTTTCTCAATCAGTAGTTGAGCTAATAAATGAGAGGCACGAGCAGAAAGAGCTGGTCATGAGAAGTGCGTTATTCTTTTTGGTTTGGGCAATCATGGCTGTGTTTGCTGCAACCAGTGTAAATAATTTTATTGCTCGAGGATTTGTTTTGGGTATCGGGACCCATTTAATTTTTGATCTGATTTCAGACTATGTATCGGATAAGCCGAGGTTTAATTTATGGTTCTGGCAGGTGAAGAGGGAGTTACCGGAAAATGAAAAAAGTTTGTTTGTGGGGGTGATTGCAGTAGTGTATATTTTCTTAGGGTTCACACTTTGATCCACTTGACAAGGTGATAAAATATCTATACCATAGGGGGGTATACTAATTTGTTCAATATATGACAACAGAAGACAAAAAGAAATTATCGGTGATGTTAAAAAGAATCCAGGGACAAGTGGGAGGAATTGAGAGAATGGTGGGAGAGGAGAAGAGCTGTGAGGCAGTAGTGACTCAAATTACGGCAGCCATGAGTTCTCTGAAGAGTGTTGCAAAGACCCTTCTGTCGGACGCCGTGGATAGCTGTAGTAAAGAGGAGTATGCCAAATTACTAAAAAGATTTCTTTAAGATATAGTGAAATTACAAATTAATTAATGATATAAAAATGGCATTAGTACATTTTACCGACCAAAATTTTGATGAACTGGTTCTCAAGAACGACAAACCAGTATTAGTAGATTTTTTTGCCGATTGGTGCGGACCATGCAGGATGGTATCGCCGATCATTGAAGAACTGGATAAACAATACGAAGGAAAGATCTTGGTAGGAAAGGTTGACGTAGATGCCAATCCTCAGGTAGCAGGGAAGTTTGGAGTGATGAGTATCCCAACCGTTGTTCTTTTTAACAAGGGAGCCGAAGTTGAGAGGCAGGTAGGATATGGAGGGAAAGAGATGTATGAGGGGATGGTTAAGAAATTAGTTAAATAAAATGGAGAGCAGAGAGGTAGTTATTATCGGCGGAGGTCCGAGTGGCTTTACGGCGGCATTATATCTTTCAAGAGCGTTATTGAAACCCCTAGTATTGGCCGGTGAGAAAAAGGGGGGACAGCTGATCTATACAACGGAGGTTGAGAATTATCCCGGATTTCCGGAGGGGGTGATGGGACCGGAGTTGATGATCAAGATGGAGGAGCAGGCGAAAAGATTCGGGGCGGAGATAAGGCAGGTAGATGTAACTAAAGTGGAGTTTGTGAATGGAGTAAAAAAAGTTTGGGTAGGAGACGAGGTGATCGAGGCGAAGACTGTGATCATCTCCACAGGTGCCAGTTCGAGGATGCTTGGACTGGGAGAGGAAAAATTCATGGGAAGAGGAGTAAGTACCTGTGCCGTTTGTGACGCCGCTTTTTATAAGGATAAGAAGACCGTGGTCGTTGGTGGAGGGGACGCGGCCATGGAAGACTCACTCGCTTTAGCAAAGTTCGCATCCGAGGTGACACTGATCCATAGGAGAGAAGAGTTCAGAGCCAGCAAGATAATGCAAGAGAAGGTGCTGGGAAATCCCAAAATCAAGGTATTGTGGAATACAGAGGTAGTTAAGGTAAGCGGAGAAGGAAAACTTGAAGGCGTTGGAATAAAAAATGTAAAGACCGGGGAGGAGAGTGAGATGTCTATTGACGGATTGTTCCTGGCTATTGGGCATTTTCCTCAAACGGAGATGTTCAAGGATCAGGTGGAACTTGATGAAAAGAATTATCTAACCACAACAATGACGGCTCTTCTTAAGGGTGATAAATGGAGAGTGAGCGAGAAGGATGTTTGGCTTGAAGGTTATCCGACAATGACAAGTAGAGATGGGGTATTTGGATGTGGAGATGTAGTGGATTACAGATATAAGCAGGCGGTGACGGCAGCCGGTATGGGCTGTCAGGCGGCACTTGATGTTGAGAAATATCTGACGGGGAGAGTAAGTAGTTGGTAGCTATTTTGATCCTTTTTCTTTAGAGGTTGTTTTTACCTTGGGGTTTTCTCCTTTGAAATAGAAGCCATAAGTTTTTCTTATCGATTACGCAGCTTTTTGAAGTTTTCCTCGAAGGGTGTCAGGAGCATAATAAACAGATCCGGATTCGGGAAGAATGGCCTTATGCCTTGTGAGAGTTTGATCATCCGGGTGAGTATCTTGTTCCGTAACTTAAGAATAACACGTCGATTGTATAATCATGATAGGTTAAGGATAAGATTAGCGATCAATTATAGGTTACACTAGATTCCATGAAAGCAAGATACATAATCAAAGAAACAATAAATAAGTTGTTCGAGGTTAGCGACTTTACCTTGGAACATCCGATGAATGAGGAAATGGGAGACTATGCCGCCAATGTGGCAATGGTAGCGACAAAAAGCCAAAAAAGAAATCCGAGAGAGATGGCCGAGGAGATGGTAGAGAAACTAAAAGAATCCAGTGAGTTAAAAAAGATAATTGAAAAGGTCGAGGTGGCAGGACCGGGATTTATTAACTTCTTCTTGAAAGATTCGTATTTGGTGAATGAAGTAAATGAAGTGATCAAGGAAAAGGATGAATACGGGAAAGGAGCGAAGTGGGAAGGCTTGAAGGTAATGGTGGAATACACCGACCCAAATCCGTTCAAGCAGTTCCATATTGGACATTTAATGAGCAATGCTATCGGAGAGTCCTTGGCCAGATTGATAGAGTTTTCCGGTGCCGAGGTCAAGAGAGCTTGTTACCAGGGAGACGTGGGAATGCATGTAGCCAAATCGATCTGGGGAATGAAGGAGTTGTTGAAAGAGAGAAAACAAACTATTGAGGACATAGGGAAAATGGAGCTTGCCGACAAGGCCGAGTTTTTGGGTAGGGCATATGCTATCGGGGCAACCGAGTTCGAAGAAGAAGAGAAAGTCAAAGAGGCGATCAATGGTTTGAATAAGATAATTTATGAGAGAAGTGATCCCGAGATCAATAACATATATGATTTGGGAAGAAAATGGAGCCTTGATTACTTTGAGGTGATCTATAAAAAACTTGGGACTAAGTTTGACCAGTACTTTTTTGAGAGTGAGGCAGGAACCAGAGGTCTCGAGTTGGTAAAAGCTCATGTTGAGGACGGTATTTTTGAGGAGAGTGAGGGGGCAATCGTTTTTAAGGGTGAAAAATATGGATTACACACGAGAGTATTCGTTAACAGCTTGGGGTTGCCAACATATGAGGCGAAGGAAATGGGTTTGGCAAAGACGAAATATGAAAGATTTCCATACGACAAGTCAATCATCATAACCGCAAGTGAGATCAACGCCTATTTTAATGTGCTGATCAAGGCGATCAGTTTGATCTTTCCCGATCTGGCGGCCAAGATGGTGCATATCGGTCATGGTTTTTTGAGGTTGAAAGAGGGGAAGATGAGCTCTCGGACCGGCAAGGTGATCACGGGTGATAGTTTGTTGTTTGATGTGGGTGAGGAGATTAGAAGAAAGATGGAAGAGACCGGAAAAATAAAAGAGATCGAGGATGCCGATGTAGTAGTGAACGCTGTGGCAGTCGGGGCGATCAAGTACTCAATGTTAAAACAGTCACCGGGGAAGGATATTGTGTTTGATTTTGAAACATCACTTTCCTTTGAGGGAGACAGTGGACCGTATTTACAATATGCTTTTGCGAGAGCAATGAGTGTCCTTCACAAGAGCGGAAAAAAACCCACCGGAGAGATGACCAGTGACGGATTGGTTAAGGAGGAGAAGGAGCTATTAAGATGGATATACAGATTCGATGAGATCGTGGATCTGGCGGTCAAGGAGATGGCGCCAAATTTTATTTGTAGCTACCTTATCGAGTTAGCAGGGAGATTCAACCGTTTCTATACAGAATGTAAGATCGTCGGAAATGAACGAGAGAAGGAGAGACTATTGATCACATCCTCGGTGGCTCAAATGTTAAAGAACGGATTACACCTTTTGGGAATAGAAACGGTGGAAAAAATGTAGTGATGGAGGTTATCATCCTTTGATATAAAATAGACGCATGGCAGGCAGACTTGAAGAAATACTAAAAGACAGAGAAAAAAAGATTGACCGTTTGAAAGAACTGGGTATTGAGTTGTACCCGGCAAAATCAAAAAAAGATCTTCCCAACAAAGAAGTTGTGGACAATTTTGAGAAATATCAAGGACAGAAGATAACATTGGCGGGAAGAATTATGGCCTTTCGAGATATCGGTAAATTGGCCTTTATTCAGATCCTGGATCAGAGCGGAAGAATCCAGTTGTTCCTAAGATCCGATGTAATGAAACCGTTCGACAAGGAGGAGCAGAGACTTGGTTTTGAAGAAATCAAGTTGTTGGATCTGGGTGACTTTGTGTCAGCATTCGGTGAAATTGTTAAAACAAAAACAGGCGAAACATCTTTGATGGTTGAGGATCTAAAGCTTCTTACAAAATCACGCAGACCCCTGCCCGATCAATGGGCGGGGATAACCGACCCGGATGAGAGATACAGAAGAAGATATTTGGATCTATTAATGGGAGAGGGAAAGACCGAGCGCTTTTTGAGGAAGGCAAAATTTTGGGCGGCATCCAGGAAATTTTTGAATGATAAAGGATTTATTGAAGTAGAAACACCCATTTTGGAATCGGTGACCGGAGGGGCTGATGCCAGACCATTTGTCACACACATGAATGCGATCGATCAGGATTATTACCTGAGAATTTCTACCGAGCTTTTCCAAAAGAGATTAATGGGGGCAGGATTTGAAAAGGTGTACACATTGGGACCAAATTTCAGGAATGAGGGTATGGATGAGGAGCACCTACCGGAGTATTACCAGCTTGAATGGTACTGGGCATATGCCGATTACCGCGACAACATGGAGCTGGTCAAGGAGATGTATAGGTATATTGCTAATGAAGTGTATGGAATAACCAAGTTTGTGACCCATGAGATGGAATATGATCTGGCGGAGGAGTGGAGGGAGTTGGATTATGCTTCGACGATCAAAGAGAAGCTAGGTATCGATATTTTTATTAGTAGTGATGACGAGATGGCCGAGGTGGTGAAGAATAATGGGGT
Organism: uncultured Pseudomonadales bacterium; assembly: GCA_964541175.1. GTDB lineage: Bacteria > Patescibacteriota > Microgenomatia > UBA1400 > MFAQ01 > CAIQPO01. The sequence continues at coordinate 3,125 of CAZIPD010000020.1, read as the reverse complement.
CAGGCTTGGTGGGGAAATTAATAGACAGAGATTGATCGATAACTGCTGGAAGATCGTCAGAAAAGGGATCGCCGGTCCGGCTTACCTAACCAATGTTCCGAAGTTCATGTCTCCTTTGGCGAAAGACAGGGTCGATATGCCGGGGATCACCGAGAGATTTCAACCTATCATAGCGGGCTCCGAGTTGGGTAATGGCTATTCAGAGTTGAACGATCCAGTCGACCAAAAGGAGCGATTTGAGGAACAGCAGAGAGCACGTGAGGCGGGAGACGAGGAAGCCCAGATGATGGATATGGATTTTGTAGAGATGCTGGAATACGGTATGCCGCCGACATCGGGTTATGGATTTTCCGAAAGATTGTTCTGGTTCATGGAGAATGTGTCGGGAAGGGAAGCAACTCTTTTCCCCCCTATGAGGGTGAAGAAGGAAGACTAGGATTTAAAATCCTCGTGCGAGATTTGATTGTCGACTTGGACAAGCATGGATTTCCCTAAAGCGGGTGTTATAATGAGCCTACAAGTGAATTGTTCCGGTGACCGGTCTACCACCCGGAAGGAACAGGCAGCTCTTGCCAAAGGAGTCAATTAAGTTGGAGCTATACTCAAGCAGGATGGAACCACCCGAAAGGGTTCCTGCAGATAAGAGCTCTTTTTTGTTATTTAATTAAACATATGGAAGACAAACTACACGCTCTCCGCCACAGCGCGGAACACATACTAACCCAGGCAATGGAGAACCTTTGGCCAGGGAAGATCATTAAGGCCATGGGTCCCGCCATTGAGACCGGGTTCTATTTTGATTTTGATACCGAGGGTGAGGTCAAGATCACCGAGGCCGATTTTCCGGCAATCGAAAAGGAGATGTGGAGGATCGTCAACCTTAACTTGCCAATATCCAAAGAAATAGTCAGTGAGGATAAAGCGAGGAAACTCTTCGAGGGGAATCCTTACAAAATGGAGTGGGTCGACAAAGCGGTTCAAGAAAATGAAGAGATCAGTGTCTATTGGACAGGTGAACCCGGGAAAGAAGGTTCTTTCGTAGACCTTTGTGCAGGACCTCATGTTTCAGCTACAGGTGAGGTAAAGGCCTTCAAATTGTTATCGGTTGCCGGGGCTTATTGGCACGGGGATGAGGCGAATAAGATGCTGATGCGTGTTTACGGGACGGCATTTGATAGCAAGGAAGCATTGGATAAATATCTCTGGCAACTGGAAGAGGCCAAAAAGCGTGATCACAGGAAGTTAGGAAGAGAGTTGGATCTGTTTACTTTTTCCGACATGGTCGGTAGTGGATTCCCGCTATATACTCCCAGAGGGGCATTGGTCAGACGTCTGCTTAACTCTTATGTAGAAGAAATGCAGACAGCCGAGGGGTATCAACAAGTTTGGACACCTCAAGTGGCCAAGGCAGAGTTGTATAAGACATCGGGACACTACGATAAATATAAGGGTGACATGTTCAGGGTGATCTCGAATTACTCGGAGGATGAATTCTTTTTGAAACCGATGAACTGTCCTCAACATACTCAGATTTATGCATCACAGATGAGGAGCTATAAAGATCTGCCTATTAGGATGACGGACTTTGCCATGCTTTATAGGGACGAGAAACCGGGGGAGTTAAGCGGACTAGCCCGTACCAGATCTTTTTCCCAAGACGATTGTCACATCTTTTGTAGTGAGGATCAGGTTGATCAGGAGATCGACACTGCTTTACAGATGACGAAGAAGATAATGGAGACCTTTGGGTTGAAGTATAGATATAGACTATCAACGCGTGACCTAAAACAACCGGAGAAATACTTAGGTGATCCGGAAACATGGGACAGGGTGGAGAAATGGGCGGTACGGATAATGGAGAGAAATAATATTCCATATTTTGATGCTCCCGGGGAAGCGGCCTTTTATGCTCCAAAGATGGACTTGATGGCGACAGATGCTCTCGGAAGAGAGTGGCAATTGTCAACTGTTCAAATAGATTTTGTTCAACCCGCACGTTTTGGTCTGAAGTTTGTGGATCAGGATGGTACCGAGAAAACTCCGGTAATGATCCATAGGGCAATCCTCGGATCGGCCGAGCGCTTCATGATGGTAATACTGGAACATTTTGCCGGAGCGTTGCCTTTATGGTTGTCTCCAGTTCAGGTCAGTGTATTGCCCATTTCCGACAAGACGTTGGATCATTCTAAAAAGGTCGCCGATAGCTTAAAGAAGGCAGGGATAAGAGTGGAATTAAACCTCGACGCCGACTCGCTAGGAAAGAAGATCCGCAATGCCGAGTCAGAAAAGGTACCTTACATGTTGATCATTGGTGAAAAAGAAGTGGAAGCAGGAATGGTATCAGTAAGGCAAAGGGGTCAGAAAGACTTGGGGACGATGACGCTGGTGGATTTTGTGGAAAAAGTTAATAAAGAGAACACAGAGAAGTTACTGTAATACAATTGGTCTATGGAAAACAAAGATAAGAACAAGCTGATAGAGAGTTTCTTGACGAGGGGGGTAGAGAATATCATTCCCGGTAAAAAGGAGCTGGAGGAAGTATTGAACTCGGACAGAAGTCTTAACGTGTATTTGGGGATCGATCCTACGGCAACAAAGATTCACCTGGGACACGCCTTCCCTCTGAGAAAGCTACAGATATTGGCGGAGTTGGGCCACCATGTCACTTTTTTGATCGGGGATTTTACTGCCAAAGTCGGAGATACATCTGATAAGGAAACAGAGAGACCTGTCTTGACCGATGAGCAGATAAAGGATAATTTTGAAACATACAAAAGACAGGCGGAAAAGTTTTTAGATTTTTCTAAGGTTGAGTTACATTACAACAGTGAGTGGTTGAGCAATCTAAATTTTGCCAGTGTTCTGGAATTAACAGGATATTTTTCCCTGAATGACTTTATAAGCCGAGAGTTGATTAAGAAAAGATTGACAGAGGGGAAACGTGTAAGTTTACCGGAGGTGCTTTATCCAATTATGCAGGGATATGACAGTTATCACATGGATACAGATATCCAAGTTGGTGGAACCGATCAGATCTTCAACATGCAGGCCGGGAGGACATTAAATAAGGCTCTGAGGGGTAAGGATTCCTTTATACTGTCGAATGGATTTTTACCCGGGACCGA
>CAZIPD010000019.1:0-14512 GCA_964541175.1 uncultured Pseudomonadales bacterium | reverse complement strand
GGTCTGAAAAATGATCAAGGCGGCGGCAAGACCGAGTAGGACGACCAATATTGGTAGGGCAAGCCAGAGCGACTCTTCTGCGGAAAAAGCCTTCATTTGATTCCAGTATGGCAGAGAAGAATTCGTCAGTCAAGCCAACTATTGGGTGAGGGAAATTAGATCTTGGATATTTGGAGGAAGTCCAACTCAACTGGTGTCTCACGGCCAAAGATGGAGACAAGAACGGTGACCTTTCCCTTGGCTTCATCGATGGCGGAAACAGTGCCAAGAAGATCGGTGAAAGGTCCTTCTATGATGCGGATGGCTTCCGTAATGGTGAAGGCTGCTTGGAATTTGGGAGCCGCTTGTTCACCGAAGGCGGCAATGGCCTTGACTTCATTTTCGGGAAGAGGGGTTGGTTGATCGGCGGTACCGACAAAGCCGGTAACTCCCTGGGTAGTACGGACAGCGAGCCAAGAATCATCGGTGACGATCATTTTGACAAGCATGTATCCGGGGAAGAGTTTCTCTTTGACGGTGGTCTTCTTACCTTTGGTGATCTTGATCTTTTCTTGAGTAGGGATGAGGATCTCGAAGATCCAAGGTGTAAGCCCCATGGCTTCAACACGAGTTCTGAGGGTGACGGCGACGCGATTTTCATGGCCCGACTGGGTGTGAACGACGTACCACTTGGCGGATTCTGGTGCATCGGCGGTGATGACGATGTGATTTTGATCAGACAGTTTGGTGCTGACCGGTTTGATTATGGTTTCGTCGACTATTTTTTTCATTTTATTTGTTTAGTACCGACTGTAGGAGACTGGTGAATAATACATCCAGGCCACCTGCATATGCTGCGACGACTACCGAGACGATGATGACCATAGTGGTCATGCGAACAGTCTCTTGATGGCTTGGCCATTTTACTTGAACCAGTTCAAGCTTGACCGAACGAAAGAACTCGAATAGTCGAGGCATGGGGATATTTTAGCACATGAGCCTGGGCACTGTACAATGGGGCATAAGGTGAGCCGGAGGGAAAAAGGACGTCTAATTTTCGGTAGAAACAGGGGGGATTTTGGGAAAAATCAATTTGACTCAATTCGTGAAAAAAGATAGAATGAAGTTGGCCCTGGAGAGGTGCGAGAAAGGGAGGTTTTTCCTCTACAAGCATCTTTTAGGGAGGCGAAGTGCTTATGGGCAGCCCGCCCGTATGCCAGCCTACCCGCCCTGATTCAATCGGGGAAAGATCCTTTTCAAACACCATCTCGGGGCCAAGCCTGTCAAACCGGAAACACTGCCCGGGGTTTCGGGTACAAAAAAGGAACCGCAGTGAGCGGTTCCAGTATAGGACAGAAGGGTTTTTATTGATTGAGGTTTTTTTCTCGCATCCGAGCCATGAAATATATTGGCAGTGTGATGATGGCAAGGAATAACACTTGCCAATTCACAGCTTGGCCAAATAGATAGTTGACGGCGGGGATGCTGAGGAAGAAAAGAGCCATCGCCAGGGAGATGGTTTGGACGTAGCTAAGGAATCGGACCCTTTTTTCGAGAGAAAGACTAGTCATTTTTTTGCCTCCAGATGTTAAGGTTGAGATGGGGTATTATACCTTATAGGGTTATATACTGGTAATTTGCTATGATTAACTCATGGAAATACAACTGGATGGAATGTCTTTGGACGAGAATAAAGTCGAGGATCCGGTTACAGACGTTCAGGAAGAGGTAGAAGAAGAGGATCCTGTGGAGACTAAACTTGAAAGAATTGCGCGAGAGGCTGAAGAAGACTTTGAGCCACCCAAGGCCGGGAGTGGAGGAAAGAAAAAGAAAAAGAGAGGCGAGAAAACCTTACAGGAAATTCAAGAGCAGGCTATAGCCAACTCAAGGGAGAACGTTCGCAGGAGAATGATGACCCACCCTGAAATGAAAGCAGAGATCAGCACCGGGATCGAAGAGACGGTAGAGAGGTTGTTGAGATCGGATGAGCGAGAGGTGGGTTTACCCAATTTCGATAGATATTGCCGATGGACACTGGATGTTCTGGAAGAAAAGGAAGAAAAGAGATCGGTAGAAAAGGAGTGTGAGGTGGTGTTCTTCAAGAGAAGTTCGGGGGCCGGTGGTCAGAACGTAAATAAGGTGGAGACGTCGGTGAGGATCCAACATATGCCCACGGGGATTAAGTTCGAGGAGACGAAGGAGCGAGAGCAGTCGAGGAATAGGGAGAATGCGAATGTACGTATGAGCAAGATGGTCGAGGAGCATATCGATAATTGGTTGGAAATTGTGACGGCGAGTGAGAATAGTAGCGTGAGAGAGGATGTCGGGAGGGTGCTTAGAGGAATCGTCAAAGATAGATTTGATCCGGGAAGGACGAAGGATAGTAAGGTGCAGGCGTATTCAAAGATCAAGAGATTTCTTGAGGTGAATAAAGAGCAGTAAGAGAAGATCCGTCCTGTTTGTCAATTAACTTTAGGTAGGGTAAAGTGAATTAAATGACATTTAAAGACAGAAAAGAGGCGGGGGAAATGTTGGCTCAGTCATTGTTGAGGTATAAGTGGAAAGAAGCGGTGGTCATTGCTATTCCAAGGGGCGGAGTAATACTCGGAGCAGAGATCGCAGAGAGGTTGGGTGCTCCGATGGACATTATTATTGTCAGAAAGGTGGGTCACCCGGACAATCCGGAGTACGCTATCTGTGTGGTGGCAGAGGATCAACACGAAGTATGTAACGAATCGGAGGTGGCGAAAATCGACCAGATCTGGCTTAAAGAAGCAAAGCAAAAAGCAAGGACCGAGGCAAAACGGAGGAGGGTTGAGTATTTAGGTGAACGTCCGAGACCGCCTATTACCGGTAAAACGGCAATTGTTGTCGATGACGGGATTGCGACGGGGATGACTTTTATCGCCGCTCTTAGACAAGCCAGAGAGATGAAGCCTTCCAAGTTGGTTGCCGCCGTTCCGGTAATGCCGGCGCAGTTTATGGGAAATCTTAAGAAAGAGTGTGACGAAGTTGTGTGTCTTAATATCGATGCGGATTATCTGGGGGCGGTGGGGGCATACTATGAAAATTTTCCTCAAGTGAGTGACATGGAAGTGAAGAAGATAATGCGTGCTGTATGAGCTTGGTGCTGTGATACAATTTTTTGCTATATGAAAGACGTTTGGAAAAAGATCCCTAGTGAGGAAGTTAGGAAGTTTTTGAAGCGGGTTGATGTAGAAGAATCTTATTTTAAGGAGGTGGCCGATGAGCTGGGTGAAACCGTCTTTGGACAAGAAGAAGCTTGTCAGGCAGTGGCAAGGATGGTGACGAGATTTGAGGCCGGTTTGGCTTTACCCAATAAACCGGCAGGAGTAGTGATGTTCCTTGGACCCACGGGAGTGGGGAAGACGGAAATGTCCAGGGCACTGGCAAGGAGGATGTTCAATGATCCGGATTCCGAGCAGTTGATGATCATTGATTGTGCCGAGTACTCCGAGTCTCACACGATTTTTCGATTTTTGGGATCACCACCATCGTATGTAGGTTATGGTGATGAGCTGAAAATTTCGGAAGAATTTCTCTGTAAACGGAACATTATTGTTTTTGATGAGATCGAGAAAGCCGACCCGGCGCTTTGGCAGATGCTCTTGTCCGTTTTTGCTACAGGATCACTGAGCGTTAGGACTAATGACGGGGAAAAGAGAGGATCGAGTGAGATGGAGCTGGATTTTGGATATTCATTCATTATCCTGACCTCGAACGTAGGAGCGTTTGACATGCAGAAGGCAGGAAAGGGATTGGGATTTGCCAATAAATCGGAAAGACTGGATATAAAGCAGGCAGCGATGAATGGTTTGAAAGAACATTTTGGAAGAATGCCGGAGTTTTTGGGAAGGATTGACGAGAAGATCGTCTTCAAACCTCTGACGGACGATGATTATGAGCATATTTATTGGAAATTCATATCGGAGATCAACGACTTTTTAAGGTCAGGGATCTCTTTTACTACCTCGGCGGAGTTGACGGAGTATTTAATTAATCTTTCGGTGTCCAACAAACAATACGGGGCAAGGGATATGGAGCACGTGATCAAAGAAGTGTTACTCCAGCCCTTGTCGGACGTGTTGGTGATGGAACCGGATACGGAGTTCATTGTCGGAGACTTGGATGAGAACGACGAGGTGGTTTTTTATATGAAGCCGAGGAAACCTAAAAAGAATCCTTGTAATGAGTCGGCTTAAAGGCTTTTCCTGATCGCGTCGGAGAGAAAGTCTGTTGTGTCAATTATTGATACCCTACTTGATAGATTGTATTGTTTGGATAGAGAATTGGTGATGAAGATTTTGGAGAATAATGAGGTATTAATAAGTAGTTTGATGCGGAGCGTGGTCAAGGGCTAATGGTAAAGATGTAAAAAAAGCCCACCTGTGAAGGTGGGCATTGGCGAGAGGGTTTAGTATCTCGGCGAGCCGACAGCTATTAAGAAGTCGGCGATACACGCCAGGGTTATGAACCCCAGCGCTAGGGCTCCCAGCTTTTCGTCCGACCAATAGACATGGTCGGGAATAAGCCTGGCCATAGCATAAGAAGCCGAGGTGGTGGTGGCCAGCAGGCATGTGAGTCCTGTGGCCAGGACAGCGAGTAGTCCTGGAATAAGCCTTCTCATAATCCTCCTACTGAACTGAGGGTTAATGTGCCAATGGTGGGTAGTTTACTATAGGGTGGGTGTTTTGTCAAGTCCCCTAGGCACGAGGAGACTAAGTCTTAGGCATAAAAAACCCGCTCGTGTGAGCGGGTAAACAAACTATTTGAAAACTACTTGCTTGAGGATACCCAAGACGGCAACCTTCAGCTGGTAATCGATCATATCCAGGTCGACCTGACCCGTGGTGGGGTCCGAGCAGGTGTCGACGACGGCGTAGAGAATTTCCCTGGCCTTCATGCCGGCGAAGCTTTTACAGCCCATTTCTGTGAGGGTAAATGACTCTCTGCCGTTAAGATTCCGGTCATAGATAATGGCCGTCAGAGCGTTGAAGAGATAGTGATTCAGGAGGAGGACCGGATCGAGATAGTCGTTGTCACCGAATGATTGATGGATAGCGGCTTTAATGCGACTGGATTCCTTGGTTTGGGAAGTTAGCTTAGAAGCCTCGTAATCAGAAACTCCTTCTTGTAGAACAGTCTGGAGCCCATCGTTCTGCCAGAGCTTGTTGAACTGTGCTTTGTTGAGATAGGTCGTCCAGGTACGGACGCCGCAGAACCCTCCTGCCTTTTGCGTATACTCGAAAACTACGTTGTACATGCCTTCTCCTTTGTCTGAGCGTATTAAGGTGCTTTGTGGCCTATATTGTATCACCGGATAGCTGACTTAGGGGTTCAATTTTGGTATATTGAATGTTGAATATGGCTCAACTGGGAACTAGAGGAAAAGCGGTGATCAGATTTTTTGATGAGCAGAATGAGGGAGACTTAGTGAGGCTCAAAGCCATAGTCAGGAGTCCTGGAGTCAGGGATTGGATGGAGGATCTTAAGGGCATGAGAAAGATACATTTTGAAGAGTGGATGGAGGAGCGGGGAGATGGAGGGAACTTCCTGTTTGCCGTTTGTGCTTTGAGTAATAATGAGGCAGGAATGACGCTGCCACAGGGTTTTGTTTACTTTTATCCGCGGGAGGGAAGTCGGGGTATTCTGGAAGTAAGTTATGCCAAAAAACGTTTTGGAAAGAGGGGTCTAATGTCTTCCGCCCTGCGTCAGGCCAGTATGAAGGCGAAGAAGATCAGGAGAAGGTTGGGGTATAAGACGAAACTGCGTATCGTGGCCGAGATAGATCCGGATAATGTGGCTTCGGAGAGGGTGATCATGTCTGCCGGATTTGAAGATACGGGAGGACAGGTGGGCAGGAGGGATATCAGGAACGTTTGGGAGCTCAATTGGAGAAGATTGGCGAGAAAGATGAGGGAGAAGGGGGAGATAGTCTGAGGGTTGTGTTATTCCGAAAACCAAACGGAAATTTTTCGGCAGGGGCGGTAGGATTCGAACCTACGGTCCTCCGTTTTGGAGACGGATGCTTTACCAGCTAAGCTACACCCCTAAGCTCTAACTCTGCCGTGAACGTATTATAGAGTGATTTGATCTTGACCGCAATCTTACTATCGTAGTAGCTGATCCTGACAGTACCTTTATAATTTTCTTTTTTTCTCTTTTTTGTATGAGGTTTTAGATAGCTTTTGGTAAATTGTGCAAGAGGAATACCGGTGACTTCTGACCAAAACCTCTTTATTTCTTTGTCATCGTGGTATTCGTGTATGTGCACAAGACACCGAAATTTATTCTCGTCAGGGTTATAGGCGGAGCGGAAAAGAATCATAAAAGTTGAAATCATTTTTAGATCAGAATTTGAGAAAGACATGTGACTGCCAGTTTTTCCTCCTTCTGCCCAGTAGAGGAAAGAACATAGTAGGGCAGATAGATTGCTGTCGACAATGACTTTGTTTATGATGTTGAGAGAAAGAGCATCCGCGTCATCTCTTAATTGTTTGGATTTATTTTTTTGAATTAACCTTGATTTGTATTGTCCTAAAATTTTTCGGTTTTTGAGCCTTTTTTGAGCTTTTTGGTCTAGTTCGATACTGTTTAGCCATACAGAAGCAGTAGAAACTGAGATTTTTAATATTGAAGAAATCTCTTTTATTGAATGACCGGAACGACGGTATTTAGTAGCCAAAACCTTAACTTTATCTGGATATGCCATAACAGGTTGTACAACCATAGTAGCATATTCGAAAGATTATTTGAAGCTGAGGATCTGAGTATTGTGATCGTTTTGATCTGGAGGAACGGACTGATCTATTTAGTAATCATTGTAACAATCTTGGTTTGGTGTTTGACCGACTTGTCAGTGAGGCTAATTTGATATAAGCTGGATGATATGGGAATCAAGGATTTATTGGGCTTAAATAAAAAAGTAGTCGAGAAAGAGATCGAAAAAAAAGAGATCATCGCCGAGGTAAAGGCGGAAGAGGCACAGGAAACTTTAGCTCCCAAAGTTCACAAGAAAGCAGGGCTGAATGTAGACAAACAAGCGCTGAAGAAGCTTGGTCTGGTCGTAGTGGCTTATTCTCACGTGGAGAGAGAATGGTTCCCTACCGAGGAATCGTATTACGCCGAGGTTGAAGTAGAAGAGAGAGCCAAAGAGGTGGCAGAGAGAGTCAAAAGTTTGGGAGTGCCGGTGAAGACATTACCCGGAGATCCATATTTCTTGACCAATTTGTTGGTCGACAAACCCGACCTGGTCCTGAATTTGGTCGATACACTGAAGGGGAAAGATAAGCTACAAACATCGGTACCGGCGGCCTTGGAGCTCTCCAATACTCCGTATACCGGAGCCGGGATGGAAGGTTTGGTGATCGGGAATAATAGGAATCTGACAAAAAGATTGTTAATGGCCTACGGCATTCCAACACCGGCATTCCAATTCATTCGTCGGGCTAATACTGCCGTCCAGGAGGAGCTGGGATTACCATTGATCGTTAAATTGAACGAAAGCGGAGGATCGGTAGGGATCGATGATCATGCGGTCAAAGAGACCATCAAGGATGCCCAGAAGAAGGTGAATAAGATGGTGAGCACCTACAAGATCCCGGTGATCGTGGAGCAGTTCATCGACGGACCGGAAGTAACGGTAGTGGTTTTTGACGACGGTTCCAGGAAACATGTCTACATGGGTCAGAAGGTATTCAGGAAGAAACCCGATGGTAAACATTACTTCACCAGTTTTGAATCGTATGATGATGCCAGAGCTTACACATACAAACATGTGGAGGAGCCAATGGCCAGCAAGATATCTCAGTTGGCTATTCGAGCTTTTAGAGGATTACATCACAAAGATTGGGCAAAATTCGATGTCAGAGTCGATGATGAGACGGGGATCCCTTACTTCACCGACTCTAACCCCAACACAGCTTTTGGACCGGATTTGGGATTGCCAATGACCGAGGTCTTGGCCCTGCATGGAGTAAGCTTTGACGAGCTATTGGCCAGTTTACTCTCCAAATATGCCAGACAACTTTCCTAATAGACCATTCAAGGGACTGAAACGTTACAAACAACTGACGGGATACAATTGTGGCCCTGCGACGCTGCAGATATTGCTGTCCCATTTTGGCGTGGAGACCCACCAGGAACAGATGATAGACGCTGCCGGAGTGAGAAGCAGCATCGAGAAACAAGGTATGTCGGTTCGCCAGTTAGCAAAAGTAATCGGTACCCTCTATCCATATATGTCATTCTGGACCAAGAGAGACTCGACGGTGTCCGATCTGGTGGCGATGGTGAGGGAGTACAACTACCCTGTCGGGGTCAATTGGCAGGGGATCTTTGAGTATGAGCATGTGCAGGAATATCCCGATGAGAGTGAAGACGAACATGAGTCAGGTCTGAGTGGTCAGGAGGGGCATTACAGTGTACTGGTGGACCTTGATACGATGAGCAACTATGTTCAGCTGGTCGATCCGTATGGCCACTATGCGGGAAGAGACAGGTTTATCAAGATCCAGGAATTTTTGACCAGATGGTGGGACGACAACTACGAAACAGACCCCCTAACGGGAGGACATAAGTACGTGTACGAGAGTAGATTGATGTTCACAATACTGCCGAAGAGTATAACTTTCCCTGAAGAGCTGGGAATGGTGAGAGAGTAGGGGTTACTTGAGCTTACTGACTTCTTTGTGCTCGGTGTGGTCTCTGCAGGTGCGACAATATTTTGAGATAGCGAGCTTCTCGGGTGTATTGGTCTTGTTCCTTTCGGAGATATAGTTGAAGTGCCCGCACTTGGTGCATTTCAATCCTACGTGTTGTCTGGGTCCTTTTTTAGCCATAGCGAGATATTTTAGCACAAAACCTTCATTTACGGGAACGGGGTAAGAAATGTGAACTGTATTTTGGGAACGGTTCGAGCGAGGACAAGTAAAAAAAGTGTGTGACAGATGTTACACAATTTATTTTTGTAATTTTTCTAAATACTCATGCGTAGTCTGGGCATGTTTTGGGGTTGACAGTATGGTGAAAACAGTTTACAGTGATTTATAGATACTTGTAAAAACCATTACAAATATATAAATGAAAGATAAAGTTTACACAGTAAAGGAAGCAGCCAATCTCCTGGGCTATTCGACGAATACTGTTTACGGATATTTAAGATCGGGAGAAATCAAATCCGTCAGGGTTGGAAGGGGAAAATTCAGGATCCCGGCGAGTGAGCTATCCAAATTCGAGGAAGCGGCGGAAAAAAGTGATTCACCGGTTGAGACGGAGGAGGAAGAAAGAGAAGTAGTAGTGGTGGAGTCTCCCGCGATCTTGCCTTCACCCAGACCGGGAAGAAGCTTGGAGGCGTTGAGTGGTGAAACCCCGTGGCACATCATTAAGTTATGGTTAGCGGAGAGAGTGGGATTGCCCCGGTTGTTCGATTGGCTGGTAGCGTTGGCATCCATAGTCCTGGGGCTTTCCATGTTCCTCTATAACAGGCAGCTGGATATCTTGGTGGCAGGTAACCTATCCGAATGGTTCTTGCCCATTAGGCTGACCCTTATCATTGCCGGATTTGGACTGATCCTGGCGGACATGATCCAGGAAGAATTTACGATATATAAGCATTTGAATAATATTTTCAGAGTTATTCTGATGGTCGTGTATTTCGCTTTGGCATATATACAGATGAAGGCGGGGGACATGGATGGATTGATAATCAATGGGTTATTCGCCGGGATCATTTTATTGGAAGCAGTCTTTGGAGTGATGTCCTCCACTGCTTACGCCGTTTATATCGGCGGTTTGATCATCGGTATAGTCTTGGCATTTAGATATTTTCCCGATACCACAGGGTTATCATCAATATCTATTGCTATATACAAAGTTATAGATGGATATGGTGTGTTACTAAACGGTGTGGCTTTAGCCCTCCTGATATTGTTGGTTTGGGGATACATGACCAGCAAAAGGGTGTTTAGGGTAGTACTGGGAGTATGTGGCATATTGCTGGTCGCCCTATCGGTACACTATGCGACGGAGAGTTATTGGGCAAGGTCGTTCTTCATTTTGGTGGCGGCGATGATCGGGATGCTGCTGCCCTTTTGGGAAGAGTTCAAATATAGAACGGAGGTCGACAGGACTCTGGTCTTTAGGATGTTCGGGACTATTCTGATGACATTCTCTCTGGCGATCATATTAATTGGAATTGTTCAGTCAATTTTACTTAGAAGTGCTTTTATTAACCTTTCCGAAAAGGCAGATTATGGAAGGGTAGTGGTTGACGGAGCGGTGGAAAATTCAACGTCGGCACTCGAGGGGTTGGTGGGGAATGAACTTTTCCGCGAGGCGCTGTTAAAGGAAAATTCGGAAGATTTAACAAGTTTTTCCAAAGCTTTATTCAAAAATTACCAGGATTTTAATAACATTACAATCGTTAACTTAGACGGCGAAGCGGTAGCAGTGTATCCGCTGGTAGGTGAGAAAAGTGTGACTTTTTCCGATCAGGGATATTTTAGCGATGTGGTCAGGGGAGGAAATAATTATTTTTCCACTATCAGTGAGAGATATCCATATGGGGAAAAAACAGTGGTCGTTGGAGTGCCGGTAAAAGAGTCCGACGGAAAAATAATCGGCGGTGTATTCGCTTCATACAATATGAACGTTTTGGGGGACAGACTTCAGGAGTTGGGGGCCGAGGACTCGGGTCAGCACCTCGGATTGCTTGATATAGACGGCAGATGGTTGACCAATATCGATCAGGACTTGGTAGGGACAAAGGTCAGTGAGACCGATGCCACATATTTATCATGGTTGAGTGAGAAAAAGATCAATGTCGGCTACAACGGTTCGGGAAGATACTCAGTAGTGGTCATTTCAGGAGCAAAAAATATTGATTGGACGGTGACGTTATCCCAGCCGGTCTTCGCAGTCTTGGATATCAGTAACAGTGGATTGGCAACGGTAATGTTCCTTTTGTTCGTGATCGCCACCGTAGTCGCGATCTCGTACGCATTAGTAAGACAAGAAGAAGAGCTGCTTTAGTATGGATAGGAGAATATTAATCACCGGTAAGAAATATGATCCTGGTGTAAGGAAGTTGTTGGCGGTGATGCTTTTGGGTCTTGGTCTGGTGTTGATGTACTTGGTAGGGTGGAGACCGGTAACTCCTTTTCTGGTGCCGGAGGAGGGATCGAAGAGGGTACTTATTACTCAGGTCGATGAAAAGACCGTCAGAGAAAGTAATTTTGACAAGCCGGTTTTGATGGCGGTTTTGAGAGACGATCAATCATTTTCTTTTTCAAGGATAGAGAACGCAGTATTGAGAGACGGAAAGTATGAAGGTGGAGTGGAGCTGACATATCAGAACGGGGATTCCGGTCAGGTTGAGGAAATCAACGGGCAGGTCGAGGTGTTCGTTTCCAGAAGCGGAAGAAAAGAGACTGTTGCCGTTGTAGAGAGAGGGTTGATCGGAGTAGAACTTCCGGACACACAGATATTGCCGGTAAAAATTATCAGTGGATCCATAGTCAGAGGAAGATTGGCAGGGGAATTTGAGTTGATAACCCTGACTGATAATAGGGTGATCAGGGGGAGATTCGATACCAGGGGGAAGCTTTCGAGTGTGGTCATCGAACAATCTTTGAAGGAGCCGGACGCTACCGTAACGCTAATTTCCAAAGAATTATTAAGGCTAGCCTTGATCATTGATGGTGGGAGGGATGATAAAAGGGTGCTGGGGGTGAGAACGGATAGTAGTGACGGAAGAGTAGAGCAAATCTCCGAAGGAACCGATCCGGTACAGCTGAATACGGGAATGGTGGCGTCGTTCTTCCAAGTTCAAAGGGATATTGCCGACGGATCATTTACAGTAGCATCCACCAGTGGACCAGTTGGGGTTTTGACCGCACCGGTCACTGCTCCCGGGGTAGTGGTGGGTCCTACCGGACCAACCGGTCCTACGGGTCCAACCGGACCAGCAGGTGACGGGGATATTACAGGGATAGGTGCGGGTGATGGGCTACAGGGTGGAGGAGATTCGGGAGGAGTATCGATGAGCGTGAAATTGAATGGTTCCGGTACGGCCGGATCAAGTTCGACCGCTTCCGGACTCGAAGTATCCTCATCGGGGATCTCCTTACTTACCGGGTGTACCGACGGGCAGGTTTTGACCTGGAATGATACGACGTCACTTTGGGAATGTGCGACCAGTGCGGGTGGCGGTACGGGAGATATTACAAGCGTTGTCGCGGGTTCGGGGTTGACAGGTGGAGCAGTGAGCGGAGACGCAACTCTTGATATCGGAGCAGGAAATGGAATTTTAATTAACACCGACGACATTACGATCGATCTTACAAGTGCGACCGACGCTCTTTCGGCAACGGTAACGTCGGGCTCAGGTCTGGAGGTGTTAGCAACCGGATTGACCTTGCTTCAGGGGTGTACCGACGGGCAGATCCTGAAATGGAATGAAACGACGGACTTATGGGAGTGTTCGGCTGACACTACCGGGGGATCTCCCTCTTTTGACTTAATTACTTCGGGGACAAACACCATTGCGACGATGGTGGTGGACACAGGGGCTTCTTTAAACTTCGCTAATTCCGGAACCATTAACTCATCGACATTATTAGGAGGCACTTGGGCATCACCGGCTGCGATTGGATCGGGAACTCCTGCTGCGGGAACTTTTACAACTCTAACAGGGAACACCTCCGTAACTTCTGTAGGACTGTTGACGGCATCGAATGGTTTGACAATGACTACAGGAGCTCTCAGTCTGACTTCAACTTCAGGATCTATCTCTTTGACAGGACTAACTGGATTAACACAGACTTTGTCATCAGGAACAGCAGCAATTACTGCACCCACACTTAACTTAAATACTTCGTCAACGGGTAATACGGCGATCGGAAATGGCACCGGAACTTTTTCACTGACATCAAGTGGTGGATTAAACGTGACAACGGGAGGAGCTCTCACCGGAGTCTCTTCAATTGATACTATCGGAGTCAGTGCGACAGCACTATCGTTTGTCGGAGCAGGAACTATTACATCGACAGGAGTCAGTGCGATGAATATAGATGGGGGGGCAACAGGTATTTTGAATCTCAATGGAACTTCTACGGGTGATATATTGATCGGCGGAGGATCTCTGTCTACAGGATGCACAATCGTAAATTCTACCGGTGCTTTAAGTTGTACAGGGGGACTATCCGGATCTAATTTTACGGGGTCCAGCTCGGGAACCAATACCGGAGATTTGACTCTGGCGGCCATTGGAGCGACACCAAATGCGAATGGTGCGACTCTTACCGGTCAGGTTCTTAATCTGGAACCGGCAAGTGCTTTATTTGGAGGTGTGGTAACTACAGGTACCCAGACATTTGCCGGAGCCAAGACATTCTCCAGTTTATTGACAGCATCAGATAGTTTTACTCTTTCATCCGGGGCTCTTAATCTTACTTCTACATCAGGAGCCCTCTCTGTAACCGGTTTAGGAGCGTCGACAATTTCCACAACGTCAAATGGTTTGACTTTTTCAACGGTGACGTCGGGAACTTTGGCGTTAACTTCTGCCGGTGCCTTAAACCTAACTCAGGCAGCGTCCTCGACGTGGACGTTAAATAGTGCAGTAAACGCTTTGAATATTGATTCCAACACTTTGTCCATTGATTCTGCA
Source organism: uncultured Pseudomonadales bacterium (assembly GCA_964541175.1). Lineage (GTDB taxonomy): Bacteria > Patescibacteriota > Microgenomatia > UBA1400 > MFAQ01 > CAIQPO01. Next base: position 843 of record CAZIPD010000019.1, on the reverse strand, counting down.
AATAACAGGGTTGGTATTGGAACGGCCGCTCCTTCCTATGGTTTATCGATCGTTGGAACTCAAACTACAGGAAACATAGCATCTATATCCAATTTTAATTCCGGAAGCTCCGCAGCAAAATCAGTCTTGCGCTTGAATATTGGGACAGCGACAGGGACTAACCTTACTAGATTTTTGCAGTTTTATGCGGGTGTCACTACCGAAGCAGGCGCGGGGACAGGTGTGGGAAATGTCAGATTGAACAATGCTGGTGTGACCTACGCATCGGGAAATGCTGACTTTGCCGAATGGACAGAGGTGACCGGTAGTCCAATTGCGGGAGAAATTATCGCATCAAAATCTACAGGGAACACAGAAGCGGTGGTTGGAGATTTGTTATTGGGTGTTGTGTCCGATTCCGCCATTATCGTTGGAAACGAAACCGGGGATCTAACCGGAAAAGCGATTGTCGGAATGATGGGGAGGATAGATACTTACGTGGATACAACTAACGGAACTATTGCGGTGGGGGACCCAATCACATCAAGTTCTGTGGCCGGAGTAGGCATGAAGCAGACAACAGCCGGTCCAATTATCGGAAAAGCACTTGAGGCGAAAACTACTGCCGGAGCAGAGAGAATCTTGGTTCAGGTATCGCCGGGTTGGCATGACCCCAGCCACGGGTCTTTTAGCACTTTATCTTCAACGGGGACGACTGCTTTGGGTCAGGGGACCGGTTTGGTGACCCTTAATTCCAGCGGGGCATTAAATATGACTGCGGCTTCGGCCTCGACCTTTAACTTGGCAGACGTGGCTAATGCACTAAATTTTGATTCAAACACACTGTCGATCGATGCTTTGAAT
>CAZIPD010000018.1:10171-14654 GCA_964541175.1 uncultured Pseudomonadales bacterium | reverse complement strand
AAAAAACGCTATCTTTCCTGAATTTACTATTGATGTGTACAGATAGTTCTGTAATACTTAATTAGTGGTTTGGAAGAACTATATTGGTAGAGTTTTTTTGGTTTGCCTGATGGTTTTTTTGGGATCTGGAATGTTTGCCAAAAGCGTTTATGCCACTCCCGTTACAATCGGTAATTCCACGAATTCGAACCCCAATCAACCGACGACAATGACCCACGTGGTCAATGCCTCGGACGGAACCCTACATGGGTTTTTTCAGGTGGGGACGACTTCGGTTACATGCGGAGGAGCTCCCAAGAGTGGCTTGCTGTGGTATTCCTCTGTTGACGGAACTTCCTGGACGTGTACTGACCAGATTTCCTCAGACACAACAAACGCCTTTTTCGGTTCGGCGGCTATTGGGTCTGACGATAGCATCTACCTGTCATACTCTGTCGCCACTACAGGAAGTAACGATGCTTATGATGTTTACTATCGGAAACTGACGAAAAACGGTGGTTCATGGACACTTGGCGCTGAGGTGAAAGTACTGGACGCTACGGGAGCGGGCTATTCTTACGCGGATATCGAGATTGAAGGTACTTCACGGTTATGGCTAGCAGCGAGATACTATGACGGGGTTAATTACCAGATAAACGTGATGTATTCTGATAGTTTGAATGCGGACACGGCCTGGAACAGCTCGATTAGTCCAGTTGATACCGCCGATACCAATGATGTTTCTCATCTTCCAATGCTGTCCAAAACCAGCACCAGGATAGTGCTTATATATTCCGATTACTACAATTCCAGTTATACCTATATTTATTATCAGTACCATACGATTGGGGCCGGTTTATCTACTTGGTCCGGTAGTATAGCAATCACGAGTGGCAATTCAGGGGCCGTTTTTTCCTCGGTGGCCGATGACCATGATTTTATTTACATTGCGTTTGGGACATCCGCCGGTGTGGCAGTGACAGCTATCAGTCCGTATGGGGTGGTCAATGATTCTATCAAGGTGCTCAATGCAAGTCAGAATCCGCTGCAACCGCATTCGGTCGGTCTTTCTACTGATGGTGACTCTTTGTGGGTGGCGGTGGTTCAGTCCAGCACAGCTTCGTATATTAGTGCGTCACCCGGCAGAGGGAACGTTAGAGTATCGAGGATTTATATGCCTCTTTCAAGCGGCAGTAGTGTTTATGAATCGGAGTTCATGGTGCGGGATGGCTTTTTAGACAAGTATTGGAGTTATCAATCGAGTGTGTGGACGGATGATACTACCGACGCATTGGATATTGGCGCAATCGGTGATGTTGTCGGTATGAGAAATGTGAACGATTACATGTATTTCGGAAACGCAAATCAATTCACTGCTTTAAGCTGGGACAACTATGCTTACGGCTCGACAGGTAGCCTCAACTGGGAATATTGGAACGGTGCCACCTGGACAGCATTAACCTACCGATCATCAACCCAGCCTCTGTTCAAAGGGGACGGTTATATTATGTTCAACGCACCGGGAGATTGGCAGACAACTCAGGTAAATACCGACGCTACTCCGTATTACTATATTAGGGCAGGGGTCAGTGTAAACTACAATGCCAACTTAACCTTTAACCAGTTCACGGCGGTATCCCCTCTTTATGGGGTGATCACCGCTCCAAGAGTTATTAATAATAAAATAAATATATTCTGGGTTGAAGGCAGCGCTTCCGAGACGGATATAAAAACCGAGACTATTACCGTAACTCCCGGCCTGGCTCCGGCATCATATGCCGAGATAAACCCTTTCGTAGTAGATTATATTGTTCAAGGTTCGAACTATACGATACCTTATCCGAATTTGAGGCAGATGGTGCGGACCTCGGACGGGACGTCTCATGTGTTTGTCCAGATAAATAGCTTCATTCCTATTCTTTGTAACGGATCCTATGTATCGGGTTTGATTTGGTACACCAAGGTAGGTGTAGGGTCGTGGACATGCCGACAGCAGATGACCTCCGATATCGGTTATGATGCCCACGCAATACGGGATGCGGCGGATAATATCTATTTGATTGAAGAGATATACGCATCATCAGTCAGATACAGGAAATTGACTAAAACTGCCGGATCAAACTGGACAGTAGGAGCAGAGCAAGCGATACTGACTACCGCGGATCCGAGTAACCTCTTTTACGACAATATCAGATTCGTCATCGAAGACACAAATAGCCGGCTTTGGCTGGCAGCCCGTTATAACGATGAAATAGCTTGGCCGATTCAATATATCACCAAAACTTTTTATAGCAGCAATCTGTCGGACGCTCCTGTTTGGACAGAATCGTCATCCTTGGCTGATCCAGGAATTAACGGATCGCCAGGAAAGAATTATGCCGGATATGGTCCGGTAGTGGTGAGGTTTGGAGGGGATAAAACGGGCGTACTTACTTTGAATGAGGGTAACCGGTTAGGTTTTTATTATCGAACGGACACAGACCCTGTAGGCAATTTTTCAGAATGGCAGGCAACAATATCCGGGGAGGCTGTTGAGTATGGTGTTTATGGTGCTGTGGGGCTGAGTAACGGCAATGTTTTGGCTACCTGGAAAGCCGATGCATCCAACAACATCATGTTCTCGTACCTTAATGGCGCAAGCTGGTCTTCCCCCTTAACCCTGATCAGCGGTTCTCTGGATAATTATTTGAGCATTGCCAACAATGGTACCGATGTTTATATTGTCGCCGAGGATAACGCCGGTAAAAATATTCTGATCAAGGGGGTATCTCCCTATGAGATTGCTGATTTCACCAATTATGATTCTGGTGTTTTTGGAAGGAGCACCTCTCCCGGTAAAGTTTGGAGCTATAAATCATCTGCCTATTCCGATGAAACAGCCGATGCTAACAGCTCGGCAGCGTCGGATGTGACGACGGCTCAAGCTGTCGGTGACGCTTTATATATTGGCCAATCGGTCAAGTTTGATACTGTCAAATGGGTGATGACGAACTCTCCCGGGAACGGTGTGGTGATTTATGAGTATTGGAACGGCACGACCTGGACGAATATACCCTCGACTATTAGTCCTTATAATTCCTGGTTCAGACTATCGGGAAATATGGGTTTCCTTCCACCCACAGATTGGCAAACAACATCGGTGAATGGAGCAAGTTATTACTACATCAGACTGAGAGTGGCAGAAGCTTTTTCATCCGCGCCACTACTAACCTACCTGAGCACCGGTATCAACCATTCTGGTACTCTTCCAGGCGGAGTGATCTTAACAGAAAGTGCCTACAACAATGTTCTTTATGGACTTTTTGATGAAAACGGTGGAGGTTCAACCAGGCTGAGGGCGGCAGAGATCGACTTGGTAGCTCTGGGAGGAACTCCTACCCCAACACCTACTCCCACTCCCACACCTACTCCTACCCCAACGGCAACCCCCACTCCTACTCCTACTACTTCCTCTTCTAATACGGGTGGTGGAAATTCGAATTCCAATAAATCCAATGACACGGTGAATGTGTTTGCTAACTATACGCCGATGTCCGCACCAGATCTATTTGCGATCGAGACTACGTCGACAACAGCCACTCTTTATTTCACGCCGATTATAGAGCCGATATCCCACTACACCATTTCTTACGGAACGAATAATAAGGCTGACCAATACGCAGTGACCTACTCTCCTCCTTATAATAATGGAGTTTTGATCTATGTCGTTGGCGAGCTGAAGCCCAATACCACCTACTATTTCAAGATTAGAGGAGAGAATAATGCCCTACCCGGCCCATGGAGCCAAACCATGAGCGCTAAAACAAAGCCAAGATCCTCCCCCACTCCCACACCTACTCCCACTGCTACACCCAGTCCTACCCTTGCTCCCACCACTGAGCCAACGTCTACATTAACACCTACGGAGACAATTACTGTTATTGCGACTCCAACGATTCAGACGACGGTGGCGTGTGAGCCATATACGATCGATGGTCAAACATTCCCCACTTATGTAGATCCGAGTTTGCCAAAAATGCCAAATACCGATGGGACTATTTTTGCGGCAATACCGGACGGCTATGGTGGTGCCTATATTGGTGGTTCTTTTACCAGAGTCTCTGGAACGGTTAAATATTCTTTAGGGCATGTGGCGAGCGATGGAAAGTTGGATAAAGCCTGGGGGTCACCGGTAACAGGATCGGTGTATACCTTGGCCATAAGCGATGATGGCAGCATTTTATATATAGGTGGTGAGTTTACTAAAGTGGGAGAATTTTCAAGGTTGAATCTGGCTGCGGTCAATACATATGACGGCAGTGTGAATATTTTTCAATCTGACGTGAGTTATCCTATTACTGCGATGACTTTCATCGCCCCAAATCTATATATAGCTCCCTGTTTGGTCGAGGAAATACCAACCTCTCCGACACCTTCCGAAGCACCCACTTTAACACCTACAGACACACCAATCCTAACCCCGACCGAGACTATTGCTTTGACACCAACTGAAATTCCTACCCCT
>CAZIPD010000018.1:0-10071 GCA_964541175.1 uncultured Pseudomonadales bacterium | reverse complement strand
CCATCAGCGATCTTGAGGGTTGGCAGGTAGATAAGTGGAATCCTCAAGTGAACGGGTCAGTGTTGGCGATGGTAATGAATTTTGTAAGTGGTACGGTTTATGCTGCCGGTGATTTTACAACCATTAACAGAGTCATTAGATTTGGGATCGGTGAGATACGATTGAGTGATGGGTCGGTAACCGACTGGTACCCTATCTGTCCCTGGTATTTAATATTGATTATCCAATTTATTCTAACAGTCTTGAGCCTTTATCTGATCAACCGGCGAAATCAACAGAGGAGAATTTGGTGGTTATTCCCTGCGTCACTGATTTCGATTGCCGTCGTAGTTGATAAGGTTATCTTGCACAGATTTTTCATCCCTTCACCTTTCTGTAATTTGATGCTAATCTGGTCCAGTTTGGTTGCTTTGATTTTGGGCTCAATCTATTTCGGTTACATGAACCGACACAGAAAAGAGAGTTAGCCCCCTCTACTCCGAAGATAATTAAAAAAACCCACCTAGGTTGTAGGTGGGTAAAGCAGAATCTCTGTTAGAGCAAGTCGAGTGGATCGGAATCGTTTGCGATGTCTTGGGTGAAGCTACCCTCGCCATCATTGGCGATTTCCTCCATCCAGTCATCACCTTGAGATTCTTCAATCTCGATGTCTGCCTCGATCTGGGCGAGGCGGGCTTTGGCGACGTCGCTGACTTCAAAGTCCGGATTGTTGTTACCGGTGGCTTCGATATCGAATTCCATGTAGCATGAGAGTTCATGTCCTGAAGCGGTGAGGGCACTGAAGCCGGATTGTTGCCAGACATAGGTTACGATATCCGGCTGACCTTTTACATGGATGATGATCTCGTCACCGACAGATAACCCCGCGATGAGCCATCCTAACGAGTTGGGGTAGGAAGTGCCGTAGCACATATGAGCCTCCTTAATTTTGATTTGTTTGGGTTTGTGTTTAGTCTGACTTAGGACATGTTGCTAAAGAAAGACTCCTGCGAAAGCAATATTTTAAGATTGGCGAGAAAGCGAAGGGCGTCCTCGAGAGTAAAATCGTGGCCATAATAGTCATAAAGATAATTGAACGCCGTGCTATAGAGCTTATTCTTACCTCGGTCATGGTGTCGTAGTGCCAGGACCAGAAGAACCCCATCCGTGACTCTGGGTGTGATATCACCCGAGACTGTCCTGCTGCCGGCCATCTCGTAGACCTGCCAAGCCAGGAGCCAGGCAAGTAAAGACTCAGAATCTTCTTCTGTGTGTCTTACCGTTAGCTCTGAAAGGATATGGGAAACTTTGGGAAGAAGAACTTCCTTCCTTAGGGATCCACCTCTAAAGGTGTCAGCTAATCTTTTAGCTTCAGTCACGGTTTCTGAGGCTAACGAATATCGTTCACGATCCGTTTCCGAGAAGGCGTATCTGGCAATTTCACTAGGTTTCACTTTCTCTCCTTTGTTCCCTTTCGGGATATGGAAAAGTGCTTGATTTAGCCGTAATATATAGGATAATGAGCCCAAAGTCAAGACCGGAGCTTACCTTAGTGTCGTGAAATGTTATTTGCTATGATGGAATAAGAGGAGACTCTCCCCTGCCCTATGGCCAAGAAAACAGTAGATCTGACACTGAGGATTTTGATCAAAAGATATTTGAATTTTATTGAAATCGAGAAGAACTATAGTCCTTGGACGATAGTAAAGTACAGTCATTATTTGAAGGTTTTTAGGCAGTGGTTCGAGAAGCACTACGCACAGGAGTATATCGAAAAATTGACACCAGAAATGGTGCGTAGGTACAGGTTATTTTTGTCGCGTTTTGAGGATGATAAGGGTCACAAATTATCCAGTACCACCCAGAGTTATTATGTGATCTCGTTGAGAGCTTTCTTGAAGTTCTGTCGGAAAAAGAGGATCAAAACATTGGCTCCGGATCAGATCGATCTACCCAAGTCGGAGGATAAGAGGATTAAGTTTCTGGACAGAGAGCAGGTGGAAAGACTATTGATGGCCCCCGATACCTCAAAGATTTCAGGATTGAGGGACAGAACTTTACTTGAGGTACTTTTTAGCACCGGGTTGCGTGTGTCTGAGATTGCCAGGCTTGACGTGGACCGGATCGATTTGAAAACACAGGAGTTTGGAGTCGTCGGTAAGGGTAGGAAGGCGAGGGTGGTGTTTCTTTCCAAAAGAGCCTGCTATTGGCTAGATAAGTATTTGTCGGCCAGAACCGACATGTACAGACCGCTGTGGGTGAGGATAATGAAAAATGGTGAGTACGACCCGGCATTGTCATCGGAAAAGCTAAGATTGACGGTGAGGAGCATCCAGAGGGTTGTAGAGAAGTATAGGAGGATGGCAGGCTTGCCAATCAGGATCAGTCCCCACGTACTTCGCCATTCATTCGCGACCACACTGCTTCAGAACGGTGCCGATTTGAGAAGCGTTCAAGAGATGCTTGGGCACAAAAATGTGTCTACGACCCAGATATACACCCATGTGACTAATCCCCACTTGAAGGAAATCCATGGGAAGTTTTTGAAGTAATCGGGCCGGCCTTGTGGTAGAATTCACCAGTTCTTGAGCACTTTAAGAAATTGGAGGTAGTTGTGGTAAAGCCAAGATACAATCTTTGTCCTTTGAGCGCAGTCTACAAGTTACTTGAGCCCGGTGATATCTTCTATGTACTCAACGATCCTACGGTCCATATTATCGTAATTTTGACCGATGAATGCGCTATTAATGAGTTGGGTCAGGTCATGCAGCCTTATAAGTCAATAAGATATCCGGGGATCAGTGTTGCCCAATTCAACATGAGTTCCCGCTTTTTTGACTTTAAGGATTTTGGATTTGATATGGAGAATATTACCGAAACTTTTGACGTCGGTAGTTTGGTATTTGAGTTCGATGAGGCTGCCTGGTTGGCTGGTGAGCCCGAGTTTTCTGCCAGAATCCTCATCATCGGTATTAGGGACGAAGAAAAACGACAGTTGGTTGCCACTGACGGAACCTTGATCCCGTTCGGTGCCACGAACATTCTCCCATCCAACTACGAGTACCCAATAGAGTGTGTTGTGTGGACAAAAAAGGGTAAGAAAAAGTTGGTTGAGTTGGGATACGAAATGTAGAATAAATACCCGCCCTTTGAGGCGGGTTCTTTATTGGCATAGGGTAAATACTTGTTTTGGATATATTGACGTTAAAAAGCCCCGCTTTGAGCGGGGCAATTGTTATTCTAGTGCCCATAAAATGAGCAGCAGGATTAATCCTACCAGGAAACCGACGACCAAGCCGATAAAGAAACCGGCAACTATGGCGAGGTAGGTTTGTGAAATCACAAATCCTACCACTACTCCGATGAGCCCCCCAAGCAGTCCAAAAAACAGGTAATAAACTCCGCCAGAATCTTCCATTTAAGCCTCCTATGAAAGTACTTTGAGATTGGTTATTCTATACCCAGGTGGCTAAAATGTCAACTATAGGATAGTTATTCCTCTGCTTCGGACTCGGAGACGGTGGTTACGGCTGCGACGGAGTCCCCTCCTTTGGCAAAGCGCATAAGGATGACACCCTGAGTAGCTCGACCGAGCCTGGGAATGTTGCGGATAGGAAGTTTGATCGCTTGTCCTTGTGAGGTGGTGATCAGCAAAACTTCGCTATCCTGGTCGACCAGAAGAGCGCCCGATATTTTCCCTGTTTTATCGGTGGTTTCTGAAACTTTTAGTCCTTGGCCGGATCTGTTTTGAAGAGGATACTCGGGAAGAGGCGTACGTTTACCCATACCTTTTTCGGTGACGATCAGAAGGTCGCGGTAGAGTTTAACCCTTCTGTCCGTTGATACCGGTTCATCGGGAGAGAATGATTCCATGGAAATAACGTAATCATCGTTTTTGAGGAGGATTCCTCTTACTCCCATGGTGTCTCGATCCGTCGGACGGACATCACCTTCCTTGAATCTAATGGATTTACCTTCTTTGGAGACCAGCAAAATGTGGTCGGAGCCGGAGGTCTTGTTGACCCAGACCAGGCTGTCTCCGGGGATGAGTTTAAGGGCAATGAGACCATTTGATTTGATATTTTCGTATTTACCCAAAGCAGTACGTTTAATGACACCTTTTTTGGTGGTGAAGAAAAGGAAAGCACCTTTTTCCGCCTGAGGAGTCATAGGAAGAATGCTCTGGATAGTTTCGTCGGTATCGATGTTGATGAGGTTGATGATGGCCTGACCTTTGGAAACCCTGCTTCCTTCCGGGAGTTCCCAGACTTTAAGAGCAAAAACTTTTCCTTTTGAAGTAAAGACCAGAAGTCGGTCGTGAGTATTGGCGTTGGTCAGCAGATGGATCTCATCGGTCTCTTTAATGGTCATCCCGGCAACCCCCTTCCCTCCCCTCTTCTGTGTTCTAAAAGTGGAAAGAGGCATGCGTTTGATATATCCTGATCTAGTTAAGGTGACGATGGTTTCTTCGGCAGGAATAAGATCTTCTTCGGAAAAAGAGCCTGGGGCGTTGGAGACGATTTGAGTTCTTCTCTTTTCCGGATAGGTTGCGGCCAGATAATCGAGTTCCGATTTGATGATGGAAAGGACCTTTTTGGGGTCTTTTAGAGTGGCCACCAACTGATCAATTGTCTTGATCAGCTCATCATATTCTGCTTGAAGTTTCTGTCTTTCCAGCGCCGCTAGTTTTCTGAGTTGCATGTCGAGAATGGCGATGCTTTGGATTTCCGACAGACCAAATCTCTCCATTAAATTTTTCTTGGCGGTATCGGTGTCAGGACTCTTTTTGATGGTTTCAATTACGTCGTCAATACTGGCTAAAGCAATAAGTAGACCTTGGAGAATGTGGGCGCGGTCTTTGGCGGTCTTTAACTCGAACTGTGAACGACGGACAACCACCATCTGACGATGAGAGGTCCATTCGACGAGAATTTGTTTGAGGTTAAGAAGGTGAGGAGTGCCTTCGCTAGTCAGGGCGACTACATTGGCAGGGAAACTGGATTGGAGTTCGGTGAATTTGTATAACTGGTTGAGAATATTTTTCGGCTTGGCGTCTTTCTTTAAATCTACGGCGACGGTAAGTCCCTTTCTATCGGATTCGTCACGCAGGTCAGCAATACCTTCAATTCTTTTTTTCTTGACCAGTTCGGCAATATTGGTAATAAGCTTGGCTTTATTGACTTGATAAGGAAGTTCGGTAATGAGAATTTGGAAACGGCCGCTTTTCTTCTCGACGATCTCGGCCACTCCCCTATTGATGATATTGGCTTTGCCGGTGTGATAGAGGTTTTTGATCTCTTGGGTATCGTAGATGATGCCTCTTGTGGGGAAGTCCGGACCCTTGATATATTCGCAGAGTTCATCGATCTCAATATCGGCATCCAGGATCCCCGTCAATTGTCTGTGGTCGATTTTTTCGATGCCTTCATCTACTACTTCCGATTCGCGGGTAACCGTTGATTTGTCGATGAGAGCTTTGAGGGCGGCAACTACCTCAAGTAGATTATGTGGAGGAATCTTGGTTGCCATACCGACGGCAATACCGTCCGAACCCATGAGGAGAAGATTGGGTAGCTTAGCCGGAAGCACTAAAGGTTCTTGTTGAGATCCATCGAAATTGTCGATAAAGTCAACGGTATTTTTATCGATATCTTCGAGAATCTCACTGGAAATTTTTGATAAACGAGCTTCCGTATAACGCATGGCAGCTGCGGAGTCTCCGTCTATGGAACCAAAGTTTCCCTGACCGTCGATAAGAGGATAGCGCATGGAGAATTCTTGAGCCAGACGGACCAGGGTTTGGTACACAGCCTGGTCACCGTGGGGATGATATTTACCTAAGACCTCTCCAACGATACGGGCACTCTTTTTATATGGAGTTTTGTGAGTAAGGTTCATCTCCTTCATGGCGAAGAGGATGCGACGATGAACGGGTTTTAGACCATCTCTGACATCGGGGAGAGCACGAGAAACAATGACTGACATGGCGTAATCGAGATAGGATTTCTCCATTTCCTCGACGATGGGTGTGGATCTTATCATTCCCCACTCTGTTTTTTCATCGGGTTGGTTGACTGTCTGTATTGTCTCTTCTTGTTTTTCTTCCATGTTAAGGATTTCTTGTTTAGCCTTTGAAGGCCAGATAACTAATCTTCCTCAAGATTATTACTTACCTATTAAAGTGATCACCATAGGGGCGATGAGGAGAGCAACGATCTGAACGATCTTCATCATTGGGTTGAGTGCCGGGCCGGCGGTATCTTTGAGCGGATCGCCAACAGTGTCTCCAACGATCGCCGCTTTATGAGTATCAGAGCCTTTTCCGCCCATGTTACCGTCCTCGATATATTTCTTGGCGTTGTCCCAGGCGCCACCGGTGTTACACATAAAGAAGGCGAGCATTAATCCGACAACCACTACTCCGGCGAGGAATCCACCAAGTGCTTCGGCACCCAGAAGACTGGAGATGATGGGAAAGATGATAACGATGGCGGCGGGGATAATAAGCTCTCTTTGAGCAGCAGCGGTGACGATCTCAATGGCCTTGGAGTAATCGGGAAGAGCTTTGCCTTCCATGATGCCTTTGATCTCTCTGAATTGGCGGCGAACTTCCTCGACGACCTCAAAAGCTGCGCGACCGACAGAGCCGATAAGACGTGAGCTAAAGAGGAAGGGAAGGGATCCTCCAAGAAGGACACCGATGAATACTTTGGGGTTGGCGACATTTATGGCGCTTAATCCGGTGACTTCAAAATAGGTGGCGAAAAGAGAGCTGGCGGCGACTGCTGCCGAGCCGACGGCAAAGCCCTTTGTGAGAGCTTTGGTGGTGTTTCCCACAGCATCTAGGCTTCCGGTAACAATGGCGGCTTTTCCTTTGAGCCCGGCCATTTCAACCATTCCCTGAGCATTGTCGGCAATGGGTCCAAAGGTATCAAGAGCCATGATGATACCGGTAGTAGCCAACATTCCCATACCGGCGAGCGAGATACCGTAAAAACCCATAAGTGAGTAACCGGCGAGAATGGTGGCGGCAACGACGATGACGGAAATAAACGTTGATTCCATTCCGTAACTTAGACCGGCGATGAGGTTGGTACCGGCTCCTGTTTGAGAAGCTTTGGCGATGCCAACGATCGGTTTTTCTCCAGGTCCTGTGTAGTATTTGGTGATGTAAAGGAGGGCCAACATAGCGATAATGCCGACTACGGAGGCAAGTCCAGCTTTGGGTTCTCCCAAGAGGAAGATAGCCAGACCCATAAAGATGATCACGGCAGCGACGGCAGAGACCATAAATCCGCGGATGAGAGGCTTAAGCGGATCTTCTTTGTCATTTTTTGCTTTAACAAAGAAGGTTCCGAGGATCGATGTGAGAATGGAGCCTGAACGGGCAAGAAGTGGGAAAACAACTCCTTTCAGACCGAAGAGTGAGCCTCCCAAGATCATGGCAGCGACGATGGTGAGAGCGTATGACTCAAAAACATCGGCGGCCATTCCGGCACAATCACCAACATTATCACCAACATTGTCGGCGATGGTAGCGGGATTTCTTGGATCATCCTCGGGTATCCCCTTCTCCACTTTTCCGACCAAGTCGGCACCGACGTCAGCGGCTTTGGTAAAGATCCCTCCGCCAACACGCATGAAAAGAGCCAGTAGAGCTGCGCCAAAGCCATATCCGACCAGAACCTCGGTAGCATTTTTGGCAACCGCGTCGGCTCCCTGGGAGATAAAGGCAAAATACGAATACATATATATGAGGGAAACTCCGAGTAAACCAAGCCCGACGACAAGCATACCGTTGACGGTCCCTGCTCCAAAGGAGGTCTGGAGGGCGGCGTTGAGACTCTTGGTGGCGTTATTGGCGGTGCGGACGTTAGCCTCGACAGCTATGCGCATGCCAAAATATCCAATTAGAGCGCTAAAAACTGCACCCAAAAGGAAGGTGATAGCCATACCTGTACCCAGAGTAAAGGCAATGAGTACGGCGAGACCGGCCATAATGGGGAAAACTACTTTGAATTGTCTGGCAAGGTAAGAAAGTGCACCGTCCTTAACCGCTTTGGCTATCTGTTTGAGCTTGGGACTGCCCATATCTTCTTTCATGACCCTCTGGCTGAGGATGTAGCCGTAGATCAGGGCGATGATAGAAACGACAGGAGCCGAAAAAAGGGCGATTATTTGAATATCCATAGATGTTTTTTATTTATTTAATGGCAATTTAGAATACGGAAATTATATATCAAGTGTGGCTGTTTTTGCATGTGTCTGTATGAATTTTTTACGCGGAGCGACTTCTGCCCCCATCAGTGTGGTGAAGACTTCGTCGGCTTTTTGTGCATCCTCGATGGTGACTTTTTTGAGGGTCCTGGTCGCAGGATTCATGGTGGTGTCCCAGAGCTGCTCAGGGTTCATTTCTCCCAAACCCTTGTAACGTTGTAAGCTGACCTTTAGTTTTTGTGGAGGGGTAAGTGCGGCAATGTAGGTTTCTTTCTCGAGATCGGAATAGACATAAACCTCTTTGCCTTCGTGGGCAATTTTGTAGAGAGGTGGCATGGCAAGATATATGTAACCTTTTTCGACGACAGGTTTGGTGTGGCGGTAGAAGAAGGTGAGGAGAAGGGTGGCAATATGGGCACCGTCGACGTCGGCATCGGTCATGATGATGATACGGTGATAACGGAGTTTGTCAGGGTCCAGTGTCTCCCCTATTCCCATACCCATGGCGATGATGAGGTCCTTGAGTTCCTCAAAGGCAATGATCTTGTCCAGACGGGCGCGCTCGGTATTGAGGATCTTTCCACCCAAAGGTAATATAGCCTGATGGGCGCGATCTCTCCCCTGTTTGGCCGAACCTCCGGCCGAGTCTCCCTCAACGATGAAAAGCTCCGATCTTTCGGGCAATTTTTCTTGACAATCAGCCAATTTTCCCGGTAGGGTCATGCCTTCCAAGGCGCCCTTGCGGACGACCGCTTCACGAGCGGCTTTGGCGGCCATACGGGCCTTGGCGGCGAGGGTAATTTTGGCAATGATGGTTTGGGCGGTACCGGGGTGTTCTTCAAGGTAGGTCTCGAGGCTTTTTTTGACCACTTGGTAAACGGCCGATTGAATTTCGGGGTTGTTAACCTTGGTTTTTGTCTGTGATTCAAATTGAATTTCACCGGAAGGCATTTTGATCCAGACGACTCCGGTGAGACCTTCTTTGAGATCGTCCGGTGTCAGATCAAAGTCTTTATTCTTCTTGCCTTCTTTTTCTTCTCCACCGGCGGTCATGTAGTTCTTGAGGACTTTGGTCAGAGCCGTCTTAAAACCGGTAAGGTGGGTGCCCCCGTCATAGGTGTTGATGGTGTTGGCAAATGACTCGAGGTGGTCGGTGTAGGTGTCGGTGTATTGCATTACCACCTCGACCCCGATCGGGAAAGGATAGTCGGTATCGAGCTGGTCTCCCATGTAGATGGCTTCATGGAGGGGTTTGCGATGCTTGTTCATGTGGGAGAGTAACGAGCGGATGCCGGACTCGAAATAGAAATTGGCTTGTTTGTCAGAGCGTTCGTCCAGAAGATGAATGTAGACACCGGCAACGAGGTAGGCGCGTTCCTGGAGTTTGTTTCGAATGTTGCTGTAGTTGAAGTCTGTGGTGAGGCGGAAGATGGAGGTATCCGGCCAGAAACGGGAGAAAGTACCGTTCTTTACCGTAAAGAAATGTTGATGGGATTCGGGAAGAATTTTCTTGGCTTCGTCGGGCGAGATCTCTTTTACCGAGAAATCGGGCTTACCGATCTTGTATGTTTGAAGGAAAAATTTATCGTCGTGACGAACGACCACCTCCATTTTGCTGGAGAGGGCGTTGACGGCAGAAGCGCCGACACCGTGTAGACCACCAGAGGCTTTGTAAGCGGAGTCTGAGAATTTTCCACCGGCGTGGAGTTTGGTCATGGCAACTTCCAGGGCGGAGACTCCGGAGACGTGTTTGTCCGTGGGGATGCCACGACCGTCGTCGGAAACCGAAACAGAGGAATCGCCGTGTAGAGTGACGTAGATGTTTTTGGCAAAGCCGGTAATGGCTTCGTCGAGTGAGTTATCGACAATTTCTAT
>CAZIPD010000017.1:12286-15053 GCA_964541175.1 uncultured Pseudomonadales bacterium | reverse complement strand
CACGGATGGCGTTAGTCCATTTGGTAAGTTCCTCGACCACATCCTGGGGGAAGTCGATCTCTTTTTTACCTTGAGGAGTAGTACTGACAATATCACTATTTTCCAGTACGGAGGCAATGGTGTTGAAAGACTTGGGAGTTTGAGCGGTGATCTCGACACTGGCAGGGAGGATGTCGGCGGTGACTATCCCCCAGTCGGTAACGGTACCAAGAAGCATTGGGTCGTTGCCAACGCTTTCTTTGTACAGCTCTAGAGCATCTTCTTTACTGATATAGAAAGCTTTTTTGACCCCTTGAGTAGAAGAGAGCTCCGTAAGAAGAGAGTTGACCTGTTCCGGAGTATGCCCGTCTTTGAGATAGGCGATGATCTGTGGTTTGGTCTCGAAGTTAAGAAGGATCTCTTGCGAGGCGACACTAACCAGGGCGAAGAGGGCAACAATGAACATGGTAAGACTGACTATAAAAATAGCCGAGAGAGCCTGATAGGGAGAGCGGCGGATATTTTTGAGAGCAGTCTGCATTATTTTTTAATTTTTTTAATTTTACGTTTCTTAGGTGCTTTTTCACCGGTATCTTCCTCTTCTGTTACTTCATTGCCGGCATCCGTCTTCATATTATCCTTGTCAAAGGCTATATGGCCATTCTCAAGATGTATCTGACGGGCATGATGGAAGTTGATGATGGTGACGTCATGAGTGGCCAGGATAACGGTAGTGCCGCCTTCGTTAATTTTCTTTAAGAGATTGAAGATCTCGACGGAAGTTTCTTTATCCAAGTTCCCTGTAGGTTCGTCGGCAAAAAGAATGGGTGGATCGGCGGCGATGGCCCTGGCTATGGCAGCCCGTTGGATCTCTCCACCGGAGAGCTGTTTGGGGAATAGTTCCCCTTTGTTGGGAATTCCGACAATATCAAGAAGTTTCTGAATACGGGAGGGAATTTTCTTACGGTCAATACCGGCTATCTCTAAAGCATAGGTAATATTTTCGGCAACGGTCTTGTCGGGAATTATCTTGTAGTCCTGGAATACGAAGCCTATTTTGCGGCGCAGGCGAGGAATATCCCGATTCTTGATCTTTGAGAGTTCTTCACCATCGACTTTGATGATGCCCTTGGTAGGAGAGAGATCTCGAATGAGGAGTCTTCCCAGTGTGGTTTTGCCAACACCGGATTTGCCGGTGATGCAAACGAACTCTCCCGGATTGACGGTGAATGTGACATCGTCCAGGACCAGTTCGCCTGTAGAGAATGTCTTAGTGACGTGAGAAAAATCAATCACTTGGGCGGGTGACTAATTATTAATTGGGTAAGGGCACGTTTAGGTTTTCGATCCTCGCACGGCCAGCATCCATTAACCAGCCACACTTTTGGCCATCGAAGGTGTCGCCCCAAAGGGTGACTTGATGACCGACGAGTAGATCAAGGTCGATGGTGGTACTGGAAATACAAACGGTTTGGGAAGCACCACCCGGACGGACGAGTTTGTGGGTGCCTTCTCCGTTGATACCACCTTTGTCGAGAACTCCAAGAACTTTGTCCCTGAAGGCTTTTTCATCTGCCGAGCCATATGTATCACCGACTTTGGCTCCGGTAACGGGGACTTCCGATTGAATGTTGGAGGTACCGGCTTCTTCCGATCCGACGGCAGTCTTGGATTTGAAAAAGGCACCGGTGAGAGCACCGAGACCGATAACGAGGGCGAACAAAATAATAAGGGGGAGAGGATTATTTTTTGACATAGGTCGATCTTGAACTTTATTTTCGATCACAGGTTGAGACTTGGAAGTGGAAATGGGAGTGGATTCCTTTGTCTCATCGAGATCAATCTTTTTAATTTCCATAAACACAGTTTATCAGATTTGACGAGACGGAGCGAAGAATTTAAGCTCCGCTTCGATAAAGCCATCGAGCGATCCGTCGAGCACGGAGTCCGGATTGGTCTCTTCGTATTCAGTGCGTAAGTCCTTAACTAATTTATATGGATGAAGAACATAGGATCTGATCTGATGGCCCCAACTGGCAATGGTGGCTCCGCCTCTGACTTTATCCAACTCTTCTTTGCGCTTGGCTTCTTGAAGTTCCCAAAGTTTTGATTTGAGAATTTGCATGGCGATCTTGCGGTTGGCGTCTTGATAGCGTTGAGTTTGGCATTCGACGACAATTCCGGTAGGAAGATGTTTGATGCGGACGGCGGTACTGACTTTGTTGACGTTCTGACCACCGGCACCGGATGAACGGCTGGCTTCGAATTCAATATCCTCGTCCCTGATCTCCACTTCCGCTTCTTCGGGAAGTATCGGAGAAACATCTACACCGGCGAATGATGTTTGACGAAGTTTGTCGGCATTGAAGGGTGATTGGCGGACCAAGCGGTGAGTACCTTTCTCGTTTTTGAGAAATCCGTAGGCGAATCTGGCGTGGACCAAGTAAGTGACGGATTTTATTCCCGCTTCTTCTCCCTGGGAATACTCAATGGTCTCATAACCCCAACCGCGTTTTTCAAAAAAACGAGTGTACATTCGGGAGAGCATACTCGCCCAGTCCATGGCTTCGGTGCCACCTTGACCGGCCTTGATGGAGATGAAAGCTTCGGAGGCGTCGTATTGACCCGAGAGAAAGGTGACTAGCTCGGTCTTCTCTACTTGCTTGAGGAGTGTTTCGTTGAGGATCTTGATATCTTTGTCGAGACTGTCGTCCCCGGCGCTCTTGGACATTTCCAGAAGCTCCTCAAGGGACTTCAGGTCGGAGCTAAGTTTTTCGGTGGATTGGAT
>CAZIPD010000017.1:0-12186 GCA_964541175.1 uncultured Pseudomonadales bacterium | reverse complement strand
GTACTCGCCTACATTTTCCACTTCAAGAAAGCCTTCTTGGGCGAGGCGCCCCAAGGTGAGTCTAATATTGTCTTTGGGGTGAGAGTACTTGATGGCATTTGAGAGGAGATTGCCGAGAATGATCTTGAAGTGCTCAGGAAGAATGGTGAACTGAGTTTTTTTGGGAGAAGATAGTTTGATCTTCAGCCCTTTTTCTTTTGCCTTTGCGCTATATTGATCGATGATCTTTTCGGTCAAAGAGATAACAGAGATCTTTTTTATTTTTGGAGATTTTTTTAGATTGGCGATGGAGAGCAGGCCATTGATGAGGTCGCCGAAGTCTTTGAGTTCACGTTTGGTGCCGTTGATGGTATCGAGAGCAGCGGCGATCCGTTTCTTTTTGAGGTCGGAGGTGGCGGTCTCAAGTTCCAGGACCGCTCTTGCCAGAGGAGTTTTTAGTTCATGAGAAGTATTGGAGATGAACTCCTTTTGTTTGGTGACCCCTTCATTTATCCTCCTCAACATTTCGTTGTAACTCACCGAGAGTCTGACCAGTTCGTCTTCCGGATTGCCTTTTATTTTAATCTTCTTGGAAAGAGTTCCCAGTTGGGTATGCTTCATGTGGGAGAGGATCCTCTCAAGGGGAGCAAAAGAGTCCCCTATTATTCTTTTTGTCGCCAGCCAACCAATGAAGAAACTGGCCGGCATGATGGTAAGAAGCAGAATGATGGTGAAGACCATCATCTGATTGCCGATATCGACGTCGGAGCCGAGGACCATGAAGCCGACAACGCCTTCTTCACCGTACAGAGGAGTAGTGACGACGAGATATGTTCTGCCTTCGTAAAGTTTTTGGAGCTTGAATCTCGGACTGTTTTTTTGGAGAACTTTTTTTAGATCCTCTTTATCAACAAGAGCCTCTTCCGGTCGGGTGTCCTGGATCCCTCGATATATACCGTAGATACCGATGGCATTCCCATCTCTGTCGATTATTAGAGAGGAGAGACCTTCATCTCTTAGGTAGGCGGCCAAGGTCTTGTCCTGATCATCACGGAGAAAATATATCTTGTTATCTTTGACAATTAGATGCTTATCGATGATCTCTTCACCCTCTCGGAGCATGAATCGCTCCAGAGTGATCAAGTTAAGAGAGAGATAGATAAGGACAAAGACTACACCGGCAATGAACAAGCAGAGGGCTAGGATGGAGGAAAACCAAAGGGCAAGACGGGATTTGAAGGTCAGTCTTTGCATAAAATGTACCCCTTGCCTTTAATTGTTTTTATTAGATCAAAATGAAAGCGGTAGTCGATCTTCTTTCTGAGAAAGTTGATGTAGACCTCGACAATGTTGGAGGCGACATCCGACTCCTCGTCCCACACATGAGAGGTCAATTCATCTCGGGTGACTATTCTGTCTTTGTTCCTGATGAGGAATTCAAGAATGGAGAATTCTTTTGGCGAAAGGAGAATTTCTTTACCGTCATTGGTGACCCTGCCTTGTGTGATATCGACTTCCAGAGTCTTAAAACGGAATCTTTGGGGAACGATATTTTCTTTGCGCCGCGTAAGGGCTCTGATCCTGGCCAGGAGTTCTCTTATTTCAAACGGTTTGGTGAGGTAATCATCAGCCCCGGAATCCAAACCTTGCTCAACGTCTTCGACCATTCCCCTGGCAGTGAGCATGAGTATCGGAGAAGAGAGTTTTTCTTCTCTAAGGTCGGAGATCAGATCGACCCCGTTTCCATCGGGAAGCATCCAATCAACGATGAGCAGGTCGTATTCTTCGATGAAGGCTTTTTCCCAACCTTCGGCTTTGGTGATAGCTTGATCTACGGCAAATCCCCTATCTTTGAGAAGAGAGGTGATTGAGTTGGATATTTGTACATCATCCTCGACCAGTAGCAATCTCATTGGGTGTATTCTAGCTTAATTAATTTTATATCCGGTACCGATCAAGACTAGAGAGATATGATTCGGAGTGTTGGCCGTGGAATTGAGCGCTCATATCGGAACCACAGACGAATATATCTCCTCCAGAATGAATTTTCCTAAAATCGGTGAGGTCGTAGCGGACCCCGTCGATGACGATCAGACAGCGGAGAGAAAGTGTATCAGTGGTGGGTGTGGGAGTTGGACTGAGTTGAGGGGTAGTAGTCGAGAGGGTGGACTTTGTTTTCTGGGGTGTCTGACTTTTGGAGAGTACTCTTGGAGGAACAGTTGGAGTAGGAGTTTGTTCACTTGAGACAGCATGACTTACAGTCTGTCCCCTGGAAAACAAGGGTCGGAAGTAAATGACGGAGGCTACCGATATCAAATTGAGAATGGTTATGAGGACGGTAGTTTTGATGACCTTCATTTGAAATTAAAATCCTCGAAAATAATGTCCTTGTTCTTGAGACCGAGGGATTTGAATTGTTTGGCAAGGGAGTCCATCATCGGCAGAGGACCGCAGAGGAAGACTTTTTTATTTATCAAACTGCCGGTGAGCTTAATGATCTTTTTGGCATCGATCCTGCCCTCCGATTGTGAGTTATATTTGTGATAAACGATGCTTGGATTTAGGGAAGAGTTCTCTTCTATCTCTTGATCGAAGACGGCTTCCTTGGGACTGTTGACGCAGTAGAAAAAATCAACTTTTCTTTCTGTACCGGTGACCAGCTTGCTGGTCATGAGAGAGAGGAAGGGAGTGACACCGATACCTCCGGCTACCCAAACCAGATCCTTACCGTTGAGAGCCCCTTCAAAAAATTTACCGTATGGGCCCCAAAGGGTGACTTGGTCACCTACTTTTAGAGATCTCATACTCAGAGTGAAGTCTCCGAGGATCTTCACCGCCAGTCTGACCGAATCGCTTTGCTCGTTGCTGGATATTGAAAAGGGGTGAGTTTCTTTTCCAAGACCCTCGAAACGGGCAAAGACAAATTGACCCGGGGTGAACTTCATTTTTTTGGTAGTTGGAATCAGGTCGATCACCAGGACATCTTCCCTCCTGTCGATGGTGTTTATGAGAAAGGTATATTTGGGACCAAAGAATGAGTAGAGAAAGCGTCTGTAGATAACGGAGATCACGGACACAAGAAGGAGAAGGAGGATCCAGAATCTTAAGGGATAGTAGCGGCTGACGTCGCTACTGATGGTGAGAATATGAAGAGTGGCAAAGAGAAGTGAGATACCCATCAACTCGTGAGTTTTTTTCCAGACGGAATACGGGAGATTGAGGAAAAGAGTAAGAGTGAGCATGAGTAGAAGACTGTAGAGACTTAAGACCCCCCAGTTGTAGGGAAGGACATCGGAGAGCCAGAGATATTTCCAACCAAGAGCAGTGTTGGGAAGAGCGTTTATGAGCAAAAAAAGAGGGTGATGTATCAGGAGAGCGAAGGAAAATCCACCCGTTAGGTGGTGGAGACGGTAGACTTTGTCCAGACCACCGAACCAGTCCTCAACAAATCGGAGACGAGAGGATAATAAAAATGAGATCGAGAGAAGTGTCGTTCCGAGGAGAGATAACAGTTGGCTTAAAAATAACCAACTAAGATCGATCGTTTGCCCGGAGGAAATTTTTGACAAGACAAATAGATTGAGGGTGATGGCCAGGAAGAACCCAACCAGGACCTTGCCTATCGATTTTTTCACTTACTTTATAAGCTTTCCTATGACGGGATATTTTCTACTAATGATCGCACCACCAATCTCGTTGAGCTCTACGCTGGAGTCTTTGCCGGCCAGGTAATGATACGGGCCGTCTGATTGGTAATATTCCCTTCCCGCAGATACATCATATACGAAACCATTCAAGCCGATATAGATGGGTTTGTTGGGATCGGTACCGTCGAAAGGCTTGAGATCGGACTCGGTGTAAGTTGTCTCGGCCGCGTCCTTGTTGGAGGCGATCACCGACGGAGCGCTGACGGGGGCAAGTTTTCTTTTGGTGAGAATGTAGCCCGACCCTATCAGGCCGATGGCCAGAAGTGAGTATATGGCAGCCAGTAAGGTGATCCTATTTTTTAAGATGCGTGATTTCATAGTTAGTCATCATCTTCGGTTTCCAGATATCTTGATTCGTGTTCACTGTCCTCACGATCGTCATCTCCACCGTCCTCGGAAATTTCGTCCTCTTCGTCCTCGTCGTCCTCGTCATCGTCTTCGTAATCTTCTCCTTGAGTGTTCGATGTTCCGGTCGTATTAGATCCTGTAGAGATCGAGGTCGAGCCGGTGACTTCGAAGCGGGCCATCCTGGAGAGACTGGTGCCGTGTTTCGAGAGGTATTTTTGGGTCTGATCGGTACCGCAGACAAAGACATCTCCGCCGGAGTGTGTTTGTCTTAGGGTGGTAACATCATAGTTCTTTCCAAAAAGGGTAATGATGCATTTATTTGAGTTATTAACGACCGCCTGAATATTCTTTGGAGTAGCCGTCGGCAGTAGTGAGGGGGTTTGTGTTGGTGTGGGAGAGATGAGTGAGGATGGTGTGGGAGAGATCTCGTCTGAAGAATCATCGGAGTCGGTGTCACTATCACTGGTACCCAGAACCGCCCCGTCGGATTGGACTTGCGCTTCCACCGCTATGGGTGAGGTGGTAAGTTTGGCTACCGCCGAGCCGGTGGTGATCGCGGTTGTGCCGACAAGGAGGAAGAGAACTATTTTGTGACCGAATTCGGAAAAGAGACCGAGGATTATTTCTTTCATAAGACCATCCTATCGATCCATTATTAAAGATCGATTAAAGGGATTTTCTCCATATATATGACTGGATGGTGTATATTGGGGACCTTCTTGTATTAAGATAAAAGAGTAAGGATGAAATTTATTAAACGTTTTTGGTGGCTATTTGTGATCGGCCTCTTGATTGGGGGAGGATTTATGTGGTGGAGAAATTTAGCCAGTGCCCGAGAGAGAGAAGCAAACACGTACACGGTGAAGAGGCAGGATCTGGTCGAGATGTTGAGTTTGTCGGGAGAGATAGACGCTAAGGAGAAGGCCGACGTTAAATTCCAAACCTCCGGGATGTTGTCCTGGGTGGGAGTGAAGGAGGGTGACTTTGTAAAAAAATATCAGGTGTTGGCGTCACTTGATAAGAGAGAGCTGCAAAACAGTATGAGTCAACTTTTGAATACATATATGAAGGAGAGGTGGGATTTTGAGCAGGGTGTGGACGATAACAAGGATTGGGAAACAAGAGGGATGTCGGACGCCGTCCGCGATGCTGTCAAAAGAACTCTGCAGAAGAATCAATTCGATCTCAATAACTCGGTGTTAACGGTCGAGGCAAAAGACTTGGCGATGAAGTTTTCCAATATCTGGACACCGATCGAGGGTATCGTAACTTCGATAGACGTTCCCGTTCCGGGGACCAATATCACTCCAGCCGGAGCGGTATTCAGAGTAGTGAACCCGAAGAGTCTTTATTTCTCGGCGACCGCCGATCAGACCGAGGTAGTTAATTTCCTGACCGGAACAAGAGGGAAAATAGTGCTTGAATCATATCCGGATATAGAGATGGACGGAGTGATCGAGAGCATTTCATTTGAGCCAAAGGCGGGAGAAAGCGGAATCGTTTACGAACTGAAAATGATGATGGATAGTGCCAAGATCGGCGAGGGATTAAAAATGGGAATGACCGGGGACGCCAATTTCATTACCAAGGAAAAGACAGATGTTCTGGCAGTGCCCGAGGCATATCTTGAAAAGGAAGACGGGTCGTATTTTGTTACTAAAGTGGTCGGGGTGGTAATGGAAAGAACAGAGGTGACGGTTGGGGAAACAATAGACGGCATGGTGGAAATTAAGGAAGGACTAAATGAAGGAGACACACTCTATTATCAGCCTTAAGAACGTTACAAAGGAATTTATCCTTGGGGACGGATCGGTATTCACAGCGCTTAAGAACGTTTCGCTTGATATCAATGAAGGGGAGCTCACGGCCATCATCGGACCTTCCGGGTCGGGAAAATCAACGCTGATGCATGTGATCGGCTTGTTGGATAAGCCGAGCCGGGGAGAGGTGATCATCAATGGAAGAGACGTATCCGGATTGGATGACAATTCAACTTCGTACCTGAGAAACGAGTTCGTAGGTTTTGTTTTTCAACAGTTCAATCTTTTGAACAAACTGACGATCAAGGAGAATATCCTGCTTCCGACCACTTACACGAGGAAAATACTTGATTTCAGTCCTTCCGAGAGAGCCGATTATTTGATGGATAAATTCGGGATCCTGTCAAAGAAAGATCAGTATCCGAACAAGGTGTCGGGTGGTCAGCAGCAGAGAGTGGCCGTGGCAAGAGCCTTGATCATGAATCCCCAATTGATCTTGGCGGACGAGCCGACAGGAAATTTGGACCATAAAACAGGAAACGAGATCATCGGCTTGTTCGAGGAACTAAACAAGAAGGAGGGTATCACCATCGTCATGGTGACTCACGAAATGGAAGTTGCAGAACGAGCCAGAAGAAGAATCAGTGTATTAGACGGAGAAATATCAGAACATAAATAATGAAATTAATATCGGGTTCATATCAACTATTGACCTCCGCCTTCGCCGACTTCCGTCGCGACAAGATACGGACCGCTCTGACCTCTTTGGGAATAATGGTCGGAGTACTATCGGTGGTGATGTTGATCGCTTTGGGCCTTGGCTTGAAAAATTATATCGAGGGGCAGTTTGAGAGTCTGGGGGCAAATTTGATCATGATTATGCCGGGGTCGGGATTCGGAGGCGAGGGTAGTTTTGGACCGGGAGTAATGGGTGGGGTGAAATTTGACGAAAAGGATGTGCGAGATCTGGAGAGGGTGTCCGGGGTCAAGTACTTAACCCCGGTAACATTCAAGTCGTCTACCGTCGAGGCGGACGGTGAAGAAAAAAACGGTTACATAATGGGGGTGAACGAGGACTTTTTTTCGCTGATGAATCTTGAGACAATTACCGGCGAGTTATGGGGAAAGACCGAGGTAGGAAAAAGATCGAAGGTCGTGGTATTGGGGAGTAGCATTGCCGACAGTCTGTTCGACAAGCCGACCGACGCATTGGGAAAGACACTGAGAATATCCGGTATCAGACTTAAGGTGGTCGGTGTGGCAAAAAAGAGCGGGGATAATGAGCAGGACAATGCCGTGATCATCCCCTACACTACAACATTTGGGTCAATAAACCCCGAAAAAACTTTCTCATTTATTTATTTGGGAGTCGAGTCGAAGGACGCGGTCGAGAAAACAAAATCGAACGCGGAAAATGTACTGTTGAAACGCTACGAAGAAGATGACTTTTCGGTCACCGAAATGTCCGAGATCCTATCGACGGTGAATCAAATATTCGGGATAATAAATGCCTTTTTGTTGGCGATAGGTTCGATCTCGCTCTTCGTCGGCGGAATCGGGATCATGAATATCATGTATGCGACCGTAACGGAAAGGACCAGAGAGGTAGGGATCAGGAGGGCGATCGGAGCTACCAGAAGGGATATCTTGTTACAGTTTTTGACGGAGTCCGTATTACTGTCATTTATCGGAGGAGCGGTCGGTTTACTTGTTTCCGCAGCGATCATCACGGTGGTGAGGATTTGGTTCCCGGTGGCACTTAATCTAACTGCGGTCATCGTGGCTTTTGGAGTGTCCAGTGCGATCGGAATTTTCTTCGGGGTATTCCCAGCAAGAAAAGCCGCGGATCTTTCGCCTATCGAAGCGATAAGGTACGAGTAGGTCAGGAGCAGATCTTATTGGCTTTGAGGATATTTTCTTTGTTGGGTCCCATTTTGTTCTCTCCCGGGACTTCCAGGATGAGGGGGAGATGGTTTAGCTTAGGGTGGTTTATTAGTTTGGAGAGACCTGTAAGACCAATCTTGCCTTCTCCGAGATTGGCGTGCATGTCACGGTGAGAATTCAGGTCGGTGGCGGAGTCATTCAGATGAAGCAGGGCGAGTTTATCCAGCAAGTCAAACTCGCTAAGCTCCGATATCAGTTTTTCCAGTCCAAGATCGGAGGTGAAGTCGTAGCCTGCTTCGTATAGGTGGGCCGTATCAAGACAGACCTGTAACCGAGGATCACGGATCTTATCAATGAGAAAATTAATTTCGTTAAGAGCGCCGATCTTCCCGTTCTGACCGGCATCATTTTCAAGGAGGAGGGGGGTGTTGGAGGTGCGAGAGAGAATGAGCTCTATGACTTCAATTAATTGTTGTGAGACCGAGTCGAATCCCCTGCCCTGGTGTGAGCCGATGTGAACCACAACTCCGGCGGAGCCAATTTTTTCTCCGTTATCCAAATCAGCTATCAGTGATGCTGTCGATTTTTCCAGTAGTTCTTCATTGTCGGAGGCAAGGTTGATCAGATAGAGAGCGTGGATGAATACCGGATCCAGATCGTGACTCTCGACAAGGGTGCGGAAACTTTTAACTTGTTTGGGGTCGTAGGGGAAGCGTGCCCATGAGCGGGGTGACCCGGCAAAAATTTGGAGACAAGTACCTTCGATATTGAGGGTATTGGCGACGGCATTTGGCAAGCCTCCGGCTACCGAAACATGGCCGCCAATTTTACGCATAGTTATTCCTCGGTGATATCGATGCTCTTAATGATCACGTCCGTAACGGGTTTGTCACCGGCACCGGTGGGTGTGGTAGCGATCTTATCCAGCGTTGCCAAACTGGCGGTGTCTGATGGGTCTATACGACCGAAGATGGTGTAGTTCTTGGGTAGAGGATAGTCTTGATGAACGATGAAGAACTGACTGCCGTTGGTGTTGGGTCCGGAATTGGCCATGGCCAGAGTACCGCGAAGATACGAGTCGGTGACCGGTTCATCGGCAAATTTATATCCGGGTCCGCCCATGCCGGAGCCGAGAGGATCTCCTCCTTGGATCATGAAGTCTTCAATGACGCGATGGAAGATGACATTTTGATAGAGAGGTTTACCGGTGACTTTTTCTCCGGTCTTGGCATCGGTCCATTCTTTGGTGCCGTTTGACAGTCCGACGAAGTTGGCGACGGTATTAGGGGCTTTGTCGGGATAGAGATTAATTTTCATATCTCCAAGTGAGGTATGAATAACGGCGGTGATCTTTTGGCTCATGGGTGTTGGCGAATTAGTAATTGTTTCCGACGGAGTAATGACGGCTATTTGAGTATCAGATATATTAATAGACGGCGTAGCGGTTTTTTGTACACAACCGGAGAGAATTAGACCGGCAATGATCAGGGGTATGAGTTTCTTCATGGAAATTATTATAGCGAGAAATCCAGACGATTTTCGGAAATTTTCTTGAGGATCTCTTCGGCTTCTCTTTTTCTTATAACCAGATTGTGGTCCGTTGCTATTTTGAGTGATTCGTCGGCAAGGTTTTTGGCTTTTTCAGAGTCTTTCTGAGTGGCATAGAACTTTGCCAGGGAGTTCAGGGCACCCGTCTCCCAGACCCTTATAGCATAGTCATTCATATCTCCGGTACGGATCATGGAGAGACCTTCGTTGAGTAAGTCCAGGCCGGCTTGTTTATCACCCATGGAGAATTTCACAACACCAATGTGAGCTTTCAGTCTCCCTTTCTCGGGGTCTGGAGCAGGCGAAACGGACAGGGATTTTTCATAATACGGTAGAGAATCAGCGGGGTCATTGTTCATAAAAAGAGCATCGGCATATGAGCTGAGAGCGATCGATTGTGCATGGGGGTCTATTTGTTCTTGACGCTGTTCCAGAATAGTGAGGGCTTCCTTGGCGTAAGCCAGAGTGAGGTTTTTGTAAATTTGATCATTGGTTTTTCTAGCCAGGATCTTGTAAATCAAAGACTGTCCGCAAAGGTTGTGAATGAGTCCTTGGAAGTCCTGTTTGTCGACAAGATCTATCAAACTTTCGGTGTATTCTTTGTTTGATTCACCAAAGTTTTCCGATTCTCTTAGGTCACCTGCTTTTATTAGTTTTTGTTCGTCTTGGACATCCATGGAAACATGATAACATTAAATTAATGCAGATGCCTGTTGTCGTTGGAGTGATTTTGGCGGTGATGTTCTTAGTCGCTTTTTCCGGGTGGTTCTATCACTTGGCTTCGGGGTGGAATGAGTTCGTTATTGATGATATTTATTTTAAATACAGAATATTGGCGGCCACGGTGATGTCTATCGTAGTCATCACTGCAACCTTTTTGGGAATGGCTTATGCTTTTGAGTGTCCCAATGAAGAGAAGGTAGGATTATTTGCTTCTCTCAACTGCGCCGATTACAGAAGTGTGAAGACGGGTACCGAGTCGTTATTTAAGAAAAGCTCGGTGAAGGTTGAAGAACAACAAGTGGAGGTTATCAAGGAGGACGAGGGAAGATTTATTTTCGACCAGTAAACATTTTCTCCAGAGCAGTCAGTCCGTTATATATCCATTCTTCGAGGAAAAATCTTTTTGGGTGATATGCGGGGTGAGCTTTTCCCGCCGATTGGTTGTAAACCGGTTTCCACCAAGCGGAAGTGATTATCCAGTCGCTACCTTGCCTTTTCACCGCGGCGACGATTTCGAATCCATGAATGATCTTGATATGTTTATTGGAGTCTTCCGTTGAACTACGGTCAACTCTGTCGGGGAACCTGACGGCCTCGTCCACCCAGCGAGGATCCAGGCCACGTTGTTTGATGCGATCATACAGGTGATTTGTCCAGATGACCTTGCTCACGTCTATTTTGGTAGTTTGACGTCTTCAGGATTCTCGAAAAGAGGTGAGCTGCTGTCTATGGCAAAATTAGTATCCATTTTTGGTGGGTCTTGATGGGCGGGTGCACCCGTGACCAGGGGCTGAGTATTTTCGGGAGGAGTCAGAGCTTGGGTAAACTTAGGGATGAACTCATCCGCCTGAGAGACGGTTGAGGAGGGAGGGGTCGGGGCATCGGGGGTGTGTGGAAATGGTGGAAGAGCCGGTTGGGGTAGGGTTGGAGGAATGGGTGGCTCGGGGTATACCGGTGTTTCCGGGGTAACAACGGGAGGCTCGGGGGTGACGAGTGGAGGTTCGGGTGTCATTGGTGTTTCTTCAACGGTAGGAGAGACAGGGAGCGGAGGAAGAGGGGGAAGCGGGGAGGGTGGAGTGGTTGGGAATTCGGGGAAGGAAGAAGTATTAGGAAGTGTCGGCTCGGTCACTTGAGGAGAGGGAGGAAGGGGGGGCGTTGGGGTTTGGGGTGATTGTACCGGAGGAAGCGGAGCGGATCCAGGGGTGATGTCGATGATATCGGGGTTAACTGCCGGAGGAGTAGTAGGTGCGGTAGGATTTGAGCTTTGTGGCCCACCTTGGGTGGTAATTAGGTCAGGATCTAGATTAAGATCCATACCTGTTCCTGAGTCGTCCATGTTTGTGTCTGTGTTTAATAAATGTTTAATACCGATATCCGGAAGGAGGGTATCTTTCTTCAAGTTTATAACAAATTCCACAAGACTGGCTACGTCAGTTAGTTCCAGTGCGTGGGAGAGATCCCTTTCAACGCCTTTTTTCTCAAAAAGGGTGGTTTTCATTAACCCGGGATATACTCCGGTGACCTTGATATTCTTATCGGAGAGATCTTCCCGGAGGCATTTGGTGAATCCGGTGATCGCCCATTTGCTGGAGTGATAGAGGGAGCGATCTTTTTTGACGGTAAGGCCATCTTGGGAGATGATGTTGATTATTTCCCCACTCCCCTGTTTTATCATCTGAGGAATGACTGCCTTACAAAGGAAAATCGTTCCTTTGGTGTTGACGTTTAGAAGTTCTTCTATCTCTTGGGGAGAATTTTCGGTAATTTGACCCTGGGCCCATATCCCGGCACAGTTGACGAGGGCATCGAGCCGTCCATGTTTTTCGATGACATGGGTTATCGCTTTTTCGACTTCTTCGTATTTGGAAACATCGGCCAGAACATAGTCACTGCCAATTTCGGAGGAAACATTTTTTAACTTTTCTTCATTATGGGCGAGGATGATCACTTGGTTCTTGCCAACAAGAACTTTGGCAATTTCCTTGCCAAGTCCATCACTACCTCCGGTAACAACAATCACTTTGGGCATTATGTTCATTGTACTGGTCAATCCGTAGATTGGCCAGACACCTGACCCTCATCAGAGGGAACCAAATGTCCAGGACGAAAGACGAACGCCACCATGACCAGCAGAAGAGCGGTTATGAGTATGACGTTTAATATGAATGAGGAACGATATCCCATCCTGTTTTAATTATTACACCAAATATTACCCAAAATGCAAATATAACCCGATA
>CAZIPD010000016.1:0-15927 GCA_964541175.1 uncultured Pseudomonadales bacterium | reverse complement strand
TTGTATTACCGGTAGAGGATTCCGTTGAAGGAATATTTGAGACGCTAAAACACCAGGCAATAATTCACCAATCCGGAGGAGGGACAGGGTTCTCGTTCACCAGACTGAGACAAAAAGGAGCGATGGTAAGAAGAAGTCGAGGAGTGGCTTCGGGGCCGGTAAGTTTTATGAAGATATACAACGAGGCAACTCAACAGATCAAACAAGGAGGGACCAGGAGAGGAGCAAACATGGGCATTTTG
The DNA here is from genome assembly GCA_964541175.1 of uncultured Pseudomonadales bacterium. Lineage (GTDB taxonomy): Bacteria > Patescibacteriota > Microgenomatia > UBA1400 > MFAQ01 > CAIQPO01. The sequence goes on along the minus strand of CAZIPD010000016.1, from coordinate 15,685 downwards.
AGAGTTGATCATCCGGATATTAGAGAATTCATCACATGCAAACTTGATGGGGGGATCACTAACTTTAATATTTCCGTGGCAGCGACAGATAAGTTCATGAAGGCTGTGGTTGAGGGCGAGAAATATGACATTGTCGAACCACACTCTCAAAAAGTCATTAGGCAAGAAGATGCCAGAGAGATATTTGACATGATCTGTGAATGTGCATGGAAGTCAGGGGATCCGGGAATGATCTTTATCGATAAGATCAATGACGGTCCGGCAAACCCGGTTCCTAAATTGGGTCCAATTGAAAGCACAAATCCTTGCGGTGAACAACCACTTTATCCATATGATGCGTGTAACCTGGGGAGTATTTTCTTGAATTATTTTGTTAGTGATGACGAGGGTGAGGCAAAAATAGACTGGAATTCATTAAAGGAAACCGTGAGACTTTCCGTACGCTTCCTGGATAACGTTATCGAAGTCAATCCTTACCCATTGAGACAAATATGGGAAACGGTCAGATCCATCCGGAGAATCGGTTTAGGAATCGGGGGATGGGCGGACATGCTATACCTTATGGGTGTTCCATATAATTCCGATGAAGCGTTAGTGTTGGCCAGAAAAGTGATGAAGACGATAAACGATACCGCTCATGAGATGAGTGAAGAATTGGCCGACGAAAGAGGAGCCTTTCCGCTATGGAAGGAAAGTATCTATAAAGACGGAAAGAAGATCAGGAATTCCGCTATCACCACCATTGCGCCCACGGGAACAATCGGGATAATTGCCAATACTTCCGGAGGTTGTGAACCGGTTTTTGCGCTGGCTTACAAACACATGGTCAAGGATGAGTCTTTGAATAGAGAGATGTATTTTGTCGATCCAGCGTTTAAGGCCGTGGCAGAGAGAGAGGGTTTTTGGAGTGAAGAGTTGGCTAACGCAGTAGCAGAGAGGGGAAATGTTCACGGGTTGGGTTTGGTACCGGAACGGTGGCAGAAAATATTGGTGACTTCTCACGAGATAACTCCCGAGTGGCATGTAAAGATGCAGGCTGCGTGGCAGGAGCATACGGATAATGCGGTAAGTAAGACTATTAATTTGCCGAATGAAGCGACGGTGGATGATGTGGCAAAGTCTTACCTTTTGTCTTACGAGTTGGGATGTAAGGGGATAACTATTTATAGGGACGGCAGTAAAAGTATTCAGGTATTGAACGTTGGAACTAAAGATGAAAAAAAGACTGAGGTTGAGGAAGTGATGACTTTCGAAGAAGTGGGAGAGACGATGGCCGACTTGAGAGTTAGACCAACAAAACTTCAAGGGAATACTTACCGAGTTCAGACCCCAGTGGGAGCAGCATTTGTGGTGATCAATGCCGACGAGTTGGGAAATCCATTCGAGGTGTTTATCAATGTCGGTAAAGCAGGAACTCATATTATGGCCGATGCAGAAGCCATGGGTAGATTAATCTCTTTGGCACTTAGGGTGCCATCAAAATTTCCACCTAAGGCAGTGGCAGAGTCGGTAATAGACCAACTTTCAGGAATTGGAGGAGCCGATTCGGTTGGCTTTGGGGGAAACAAGGTCAGAAGTTTAGCCGATGGCGTGGCCAAGGTTTTGAAAGACTACTTTAAAGGTAATGGCGGGGAATTGGCGGCTGTTGAAAAAGAAGTTGAGGTTGAGAATGTTGGCCAGCAACAGGCATTGCCTTTAACCAAAAGGAAGGGGGACATTTGTCCCGAGTGCGGCAATGCTTCATTGGTATTGGAAGAGGGATGTGTGAAGTGTTATTCATGCGGAGCTAGCAAGTGCTAGCTCCAAGAGAAGCCGTTTGATTGGTTTTGATGTAGTTTGTATAGTAGCTTGACAATAAGCCTTAGAGGATATTTAATTAAATAAGGTAATATTGTTTACTATCAGTTTTTTGTTGACACTGCTAAGTGGAGGATTGTTTCGCCTTTTTCCAGTATATCGAGTTATTTTGTTGTTCCAACAGATTATTTATTTGGTCGATTTATGTATTGTGAAGTGGCAGTAGTGCGACCTATAGGAGCTAGTTATTATCTACGGTCAATTTTTGGCACTCTTATACCTTGAGTGATAGTTTGGCTTAGTTTATGATTAAATGTATGAGAGAAGGGATGATTTATGTATTTACCGGCGAAGGGAAAGGAAAAACTTCAGCAGCTATCGGAGTGGCTGTGAGAATGCTTCTGAGCCAGAAAAGAGTAGTCTGGATCTCTTGGTTTAAAAATAGAGATTGGCAGATTAGCGAAATGAAGTTGGAATCTACCTTTCCCGATTTAATCAAGATGTATTGGGTGGGAGAGGGTTTCTATATAAAAGAACCAAGTGAAGTAAAAAGTGGAGTTAAGATAGCAAAAGTGAACAAGGGAAGGGTGATCGATGATGTGACTCCAGAAGATCATAAAAAATCGGCTCGAGAAGCACTGTTGTTGGTTGAAAATATATTGGGAGGGAACGGTCAACCCGACCTGGTAGTAATGGATGAGGCAATTCAGGCAATTAAAGAGGGGTTGATCGAGGAGTGTGAAGTGTTGAGGGTGATAAAAATGAGAAGGGAAACAAATATCATCCTTACCGGAAGGAGTGCCGGGGCGGATTTAATTGAATTAGCTGATCTGGTAACAGAAATGAGAAAAATTAAACATCCGTATGATGTCGGGAAGATGGCAGTAAAGGGTTTGGATTATTAACTCGAATAGTGATTGGAAGGTTAATCTCATGTATATTTAAGATATGCCTATCCCCGGAAAGGAAGTTGAACAGCGCCCTGGACTAGATCAGATCGCTATACGCGAGGTGGAAGGCTATATCGAAAGGGTGGAGAGGCAATCCGAGTCTCAAGGGCAAGATCAACCGACCGCTACCGTACAAGTTCCCCAACAACCGACGATCCAGCAGCAGGATATGGGAGCGCAGGTGACGGCTCAATTTGCCGGTGACGGTAAGCCTAATATAGTTTTACCTCTTAATAAGTCACAAATAGAGGAAGGATTGCATCACAGGATAATTGATGGCATTAAGTGGTTGGCAGAATGGTGTGTAATGATGATCAAGAAATATCCCGGTCGGGTCTTTTATTTGCCGCCTAATCAGCAAACATGATGGATCTAAATTATTGGATCGAGTATATATTTTCCCTAATCATAGTGTTGGGGTTGATCCTGATCCTGCTAATACTGGCCTGGTCCTTATTGGTCCTTTACTTAAAATACAGCAACAGAGAAGAGGTAAGTATGAATTTTGTGTTGCTGGAGATCGCGGTACCAAAAGACAATGAAATTAAGATCGATGCTGTGGAGCAAATGTTCGCGTCTTTATATTCATTAAAAAAAGGAGGCTTCTGGCAGAAATTTAAAGCTCAACAACACATTTCTTTGGAGATAGTGGGGATGAAAGAAGATATTCGTTTCTATGTCTCTTGCCACAAGGACAACATGGAGTTGGTTGAGAAAATGGTGGCAGGAACTTACCCCGGGACAAAGGTCAAACAGGTTGATGAATACAATATTTTTTATAAAGACGCAAAAGTTGCTTTTGCCGAACTGTCTTTAAGGAGCAATAGTTTCAAGCCGATAAAGACGTTTAAAGATCTGCCAGTTGATTCATTGGCTGCTATTACTTCAGCTTTGGCGAAGTTTGGCGATAATGAGGCCGCTGCCATCCAGATCATTATTTCTCCTGCGGAATCAGAGTGGAGTAAGTCAGGTGAGAGTTTCGTTTCAAAGAAAAAGAAAGACGAAGCCAATCCGGAAAAGGCCAGTTTTAAGATGAACCCCCAGGACATGGAAGCGATCACAAATAAGACGACTAAGGTTGGTTTCTTGACAACCGTTAGATTGGTAAGTATCGCTCCTACAGAAGGACAGGCAAAAGCCAACCTTTCAAACCTAAAAGGAACCTTTGCTCAGTTCTCGGGTAATCAAAATGGATTTTCAGGGAGAACCATTAGATTAAAACAGATGTTCATGGTCGATTTTCTTTATCGTTATCAGTCAATGTGGGGGAATAACTCAGTATTGACTGTTGATGAAATAGCTACGGTGTGGCATCTGCCGAATAAAACGATTGAGACACCCCATGTTCACTGGTTGACAGCGAAAAGTGCACCGGCAACGGGAGGTTTTCCGTCAACCGGACTATGGTTAGGGAGATCCGTATATAGAGGTCAGGAGAGAAATATTTACATGGGAGATGAGGACAGGATGAAGCATATATATATCATCGGACGTACCGGTACCGGAAAAACCGAGCTGTTGAAGTCGATGATCATTCAGGATATGAGGGCAGGAAAGGGACTGTGTTTTTTAGAACCACACGGAGACGGTATCGAAGAGTTATTGGAGTTGGTTCCTCCGGAGAGGGCTGAAGATGTTGTAGTTTTCGATCCTTCAGATAAAGGAAGACCGGTAGGAATTAATTTACTGGAAGTAGCCAATTATGACGAAATGCATATTGTGGCTTCATCGATCATCAACCTGATGTACAAACTCTATGATCCACATAGAACCGGAATGGTGGGACCAAGATTTGAGCATGCTATTCGTAATGCGATGTTGACGGTGGCTACGGTTCCTGGGGCAACCTTTGTTGAAGTGAACAGAGCTCTGACCGATCAAAAATATGTCCAGGAAATATTACCTGGAGTGAAGGATCCGATCGTTCGACGGTACTGGACCGACCAGATCGCACAGACCTCCGATTTCCATAAGTCGGAGACACTGGACTACATCGCCTCAAAATTCGGTCGTTTCGTGACAAACGAAATGATCAGGAACATCATTGGTCAATCAAAGAGCGCGCTTAACTTTAGGCAGGCGATGGATGAAGGGAAGATAGTCTTTCTTAAGTTGGCTAAGGGTTTGTTAGGTGAAGAAGACTCGAACTTTTTGGGCAACGTCTTGGTACCAAAGATATTGGCGGCGGCACTATCAAGACAAGATACTCCGAAAGAGGAGAGGAAGCCTTTCTTCCTGTATGTTGATGAATTCCAAAACTTTGCTACTCCCGATTTTGCTCAGATGTTGTCCGAGGTACGTAAATACGGTGTCGGTTTGATATTGGCAAATCAGTTCGTAAGTCAGCTGGACGAGCAGGTTAGAGATGCTATCTTTGGTAATACCGGTACGATGATGGCATATCGGGTTGGTACCCAGGATGCCGCCATACTGGCGAAGGAGTTCGATCCGGTGTTCCATGAAAATGATCTGACCAACATCGAGGCACAGAACATTTATGTGAAGACGATAATTAAAGGGACACCAGTGCCTCCTTTCTCGATGAACGTTGCTCGTGATCTGAAATCCGAAAAAGCTCAGGGGAGTCCTGAAGTGTCTAGGATGATCAAGGAGTTGTCCAGATTGAAGTACGGTAGAGATGTCGAAGAAGTGGAAGCAGAGATAGAGAGAAGGGCTAAGTTATAGGGATTGAAGTAGAATATTCCATATGGTGAAGATAATTTTTGAGGCTCATAGCACCACTCTTGATAATGAGGTGGAAAAATCATCAGGTTGGAGAGATGTCGAACTATCGGAGTTGGGGGTGGCACAGTCAGTCGATTTGGGGGAAAGGTACAGAGAGGTGGAACTGGATACTGTCTTTTGTTCCGACTTACAAAGATCTTTCAAAACTGCAGAGATAGCGTTTGGAGACAGGAATATTCAGATAATAAAAGATATGAGATTAAGGGAGATCGATTACGGTCAGATGTCCGGGTTCGATAGTGAGGAGATCAAGAAAGAGAAGCCCTTGAGAGTAACAAACCCTTTTCCGGGTGGGGAAAGCTACCAACAGGCTTGTGAACGAGTGGAGAGGTTCTTGGAGGAGCTAAAAGAGGGATATGAGGGAAAGACGGTGATGATAATCGGTCATAGAGCAACACAGTACGGTCTGGAGCACCGGATTAAGGGAATAGATATCGGTGAGGCTGTGGAAGCCCCCTGGAAGTGGCAACCGGGATGGATATATATGTTGGACTAGGGTGAGGTTTGAGGAGTCCTTATTGGAGGCTAGGTTGAAGTATAATACGTTTGATGGGCCGATAGCTCAGCTGGTTAGAGCGCGAAGCTTATACCTTCGATGTCCCAGGTTCGAATCCTGGTCGGCCTACAATGAAAAAAAAAGCAGTTACAGAGAAACATGACAAGTTATTGAGGGTAGCGGATTCGTCCGAGGAGTTGTCAGACTCAGCCAGAGGAGATTCGTGGCCAAAAGAGATGATGATCAGTGGGGATATGGGGATAGGTAAGAAGGGGAACCCGGTGACGATCGTGGTGGAGGATGAAATTACAGGAGAGGTACTGGAGATCAACAATGTGAGCTCGGCTTTCCTAATTATCGAAGATTCCAGAAAGAACACCAATGGGTGGCTGTCTCTGGCTGTCGGAGGGATAGATAAACTATCAGAAGTGTTGAATTTTCTGACTCAGACCACTCTGGAGAGTTTGAAAAAGCTAACCGGTAGGTAGATTACCCTTTAAAGGTCGACGAGTTTAGGCTTGTCCTTGCTGGGTTTCTCAGAGATGAACTCAAGATACTTCTCAGTTGTAGACAGTCTTTTGTGTCCAACGAGCTTGCTGATGTAGACGAGAGGGCTACCTTGAGCGAGTTGTTGAGCAATAAAGGTGTGGCGAAGATCATTTACCTTGGCAGCTTCAATTCCACCAATACGGAAGTATCTGTCCAGATTAGAACGGATGTTTCTGATCAAGAAAGGATTACCTGTTTTGGTGATGAAAACCGAGGTGTTGACGCTCTTGGGTCTTACAGTTAGGTATCTTTCAATGGATTCTTTGGTAGGAGGGTTAATAGGAACGGTGCGTTCAGGATGAGATTCGTAGGCACGAATGGTGATCTGGTTCCCGGCAAGGTCAAGATCGTTTATCTTGAGGTTGGCGAGTTCGGAAATACGCATCCCTGTTTGGAGAAGAAGCTCAACAATGGCAGCCATACGAACGTCTTCACGGCAGGCGTCACGAAGGGCTCTGTATTCGAGCTTGGTGAGGATGCGGGGTGGTTTGATGTCATATTTGGGATGAGTAACGTTTACGGCAGGATTGTCGGTGATGTTACCGGTTGTTTGCATGTAAGAGAAGAAAGCCTTGATGGAGTTGATCTTGCGGGAGATGGACTTGGTGGTGTAACCGTTGTTGGCAAGTTCAGACTTGAAAGCGTCAATGTCTTCTTTTTTGAATTCACTGATAGTGGTCTTTCCAGACTTGGCAATAAAGTTGGCCAATTGCTCTATGTCTTTAGAGTAGGCTAAAATGGTCGCAGAGGCCCTGCCTTGCTGGGTTAAATGACCCTTAAAAGCATCGACGGCCTGGCTGATGTTGAGTTTATCTTGATCCATAAGGATTTATAAAGTAATTATGGCACTTATTATAACACTACGGGACTAAAATGCAAGAGGTAAGATTCAAGTCCCCCAAAAACATGAAGAACAGGTGGATGAGGCTGACCTTTTTGGTGTTGATATGGTTACTGATATGGTCGCTTTTCAAGGATTTTTCGAGGGTAAAAAGAGGTTTTTCCAGGGTGGATGAGGCTCAGAGTAGACTGATAGAGGTTCAAAAGGAAAATAATGAGCTTAGGCTAAAAATAGGGACCGTGCAAACCGAGTACTACAGGGAAAAGCTGATGAGGGATAAGCTAAATTTACAGCTTCCTGGTGAGACAGTTGTGGTGTTATCCGATCGAGGGACGAACGATGGAGAGGAGGAAAGTGAGGGTGAGACGAGCCCAATGAGCAACTGGGAGATGTGGTGGGAAGTAATCAAATGAAAGTGTTGCGGGGCCGAGGCTCCGCCCCTCGGTTAAGCAGGATTATGAGCCCTGCAAGATACTTACCTTCCCCCCGCATGTTTACGAACACTCGTATTATAACATGGGAAGCTAGCAGGCTCCCGCTTCTGGTAAAATATATGTGTTTGGCGGGGTAGCTCAAATGGTTAGAGCGGAGGATTCATAAACCTCAGGTAGTGGGTTCGATACCCACCCCCGCTACATTTTATTGGCCGATCGATGTGATAGAATCTGGGCCAAATGGAAAAAGAGCGAATAATGTCCCATGAAGGGTTAGGTTCGAGGAATGGATTGGTGGAAGCAGACTTCATCGATTATCAAGAGGAGATTGTTGAAGTGATAGAAGGAGCAAAGCTGTCGGCAAAGTTTGCTGAGTACGGAGAGCGTTGGGTAACTTACTGGGTGGAGGGAAAGATGGTGGGGTGTGTAACTTTTGAGAGAAGAGATAGATTGGTTCATCTTCAGTCACTTGCGGTTGATAAGAGAAATCGTCGGATGGGGGTAGCCAGGGAGCTGGTCGGTTACGTATTCGATAATTATGTCAACTCCGGAGAAGCTTTGACAGCGTTGACTTTATTCTGGAACGTAAAAATATACGAGAAGATGGGATTTACTCGGGTGGATGCGGCCGAGATGAAAAGGGTTGACGATGTTGCCGGTCGGGAGAAGCATAAGCATTGTGCGGCTTTGATAAAGCTCAAGGAGTGATAAAATTTCTTCATGAAGAAGAGAATTTTAACTGGTGACCGTCCCAGCGGCAGGCTACATCTTGGCCATTATTTGGGATCCCTTAAGAATAGAGTGAGACTACAAGATGAGTATGAGCAGTTTATTTTGATCGCTGACGTCCAGGCACTGACAGACAATTATGAGAACCCGCAAAAGGTGGCGGATTCGGTACGCGAGCTCGTTTTGGATTATGTGGCGGTAGGTGTTGATCCCGAAAAATCGACGATCGTGCTTCAATCCAGGATCGGAGCCATAGCTGAACTGACCATCTTCTACTTAAATATGGTGAGTTTAAACAGGGTCTTGCGTAATCCGACAGTGAAGAGCGAGATCGAACAGAAAGGAATGGGAGAGTCGGTACCGGCGGGGTTTGCGATGTACCCGGTTTCTCAAGCAGCGGATATTACCGCGTTTGGTGCAAATTTGGTGCCTGTCGGGGAAGATCAGCTGCCAATGATCGAGCAGACCAGAGAGATAGTTCGTAAGTTTAACAGCTTGTATGGTGATACCTTGACCGAGCCTGAGGCGCTTTTGGGCGAAATGCCGCGATTAGTTGGACTTGATGGGAAGAATAAAATGAGCAAGAGTCTTGAGAACGCTATTTATTTGGCCGATTCCGAGGAAGAGGTGATGAAAAAGGTTATGTCAATGTATACCGATCCAACCAGACTAAAGCCGACCGACCCCGGTCACGTTGAAGGGAATCCGGTGTTTATTTATCATGACGCTTTTAATGAGAATAAGGATGAAGTGGAGAATTTGAAGAATCGGTATAGAAGTGGACAAGTGGGGGACGTTGAGGTCAAGCAGAAGTTGGCCGAGGCAATAAACAAATTACTATCTCCGATGAGAGAGAGAAGAGCGGAGCTGGAAAAAGATCAGGCCAGGATCGATTCGATCTTACGTAACGGAGTAAGTCGTGGAAATGAGGTAGCCAACGAGACTCTTCTCAGAGTCAAGAAAGCAATGAAGATCGATTACAACTTCTAATCCAGAAATGAAAGACATTATTAACTATGACGATTTTTCCAAGCTGGACATAAGAGCAGGGCTGGTCATGTCAGCCAGTGCTCCGGAGTGGAGTGAAAAACTAATTCGCTACGAAATGGATTTTGGGGATGAAATTGGGAAGCGCGTTTTATTTTCAGGAATCAGGAAGTGGTATAACCCTGAAGAATTGGTGGGAAAAATGATGCCGGTCATTGTTAACTTGGCACCAAAGAAAATGGGGGAAGAGGAGAGCCAAGGAATGACGGTAATGGTAGACGGAGAAGAGGGTGCCAAGTTGATATTTCTTCCCGACGATGTTATTCCGGGAACTATCGTTAGATAGGGATGATTAGCCTCAATCATGCTATGATAGTTGGGTAATATGAACACAGGAAAACTATCAGTGCCCGGAAAAAAGAATGGAGTAGAAAGAAAAATTGAATTGAGATTCAATATGAATTTTAGAAGAATAATTGTGTGGATCTTGATTCTCTTCCTTTTTCTTCCAAGCTTAATAACATTAATAGCCGGAGCTACAGGGGCGATGACGGAGCTACCTCTTTCAACAGCGATCGCAGAAATTAAATCGGGTCTTGTGGAGTCGGTAAAGATCACCGGAGATGAGTTGATCCTTCTTTACCCGAAAGATGAGGCCGGACTGCAAAAACTGGGAGTGTCTCGGAAGGAAGAAGGCTCAAGCTTTATGGAGGCTTTACAGAGAGCCGGAGTTGATGAATCGAAAATCAAAGTAGAGGTCATTTCCCAGAGTATGAGTAAAGCTCTTTGGGCAGTTATTTCTATTGTTTTACCGATCGTAGGATTCGGAATCCTCATGTTTTTCTTAATGAGAAGACAAGGAGGAGGAGCAGACGTCTTTGGGATCGGGAAGAGCAGAGCCAGATTGTTTGCGAAGGGAAAACAATCGGTAAAGTTTACCGATGTCGCTGGAGTTGATGAGGCAAAAAAGGAACTGGAAGAGATCGTGGATTTTTTGAAGAACCCGAAAAAATACAAAGACCTCGGGGCCAGGACTCCTAAAGGAGTATTGTTGACGGGACCTTCGGGAGTGGGAAAAACTTTGTTGGCACGTGCCGTAGCCGGAGAAGCCGGTGTACCTTTCTTTTCGATGGCCGGATCCGAGTTCATGGAGATGTTGGTTGGTGTGGGGGCTTCACGGGTAAGAGATCTGTTTGATACCGCCAAGAAGGCTTCTCCATCGATTATCTTTATTGATGAAATTGATGCCATCGGAAGAACCAGAGGAGCAGGCGGTGGAATGAGCGGACATGACGAAAGAGAACAAACCCTAAACCAGATCCTAGTAGAAATGGATGGATTTACTCCAAGTGACAATGTAATCGTGGTAGCAGCTACCAATAGACCGGATGTTCTTGACGCTGCATTATTAAGACCAGGGAGGTTCGACAGAAAAGTGAATTTGGACTTACCCGACATCGCTGGCAGAAAAGCGATTATTGAAATCCACAAGAAAGGCAAGCCTTTCTCCAAAGAAATGAATTGGGATAGGGTGGCAGAAAGAACTGTAGGATTTTCCGGAGCAGATCTGGAAAACATGTTGAATGAATCTGCGATCTTGGCTGCGCGTGAGAGCCAAAAAGAGATCGGGATGAAGGACATTGAGGAAGCTGCTCTTAAGGTTGAGATCGGCCCCGAAAAGAAAAGACTACAGACCGAAAGGGAGAGAAAGATGACTGCATATCACGAAGCGGGACATGCGGTGGTGGGACACATGCTTCCAGGAAACGATCCGGTGAGAAGAGTGAGTATTGTTTCAAGAGGGTTGGCGCTTGGATTTACTTTGTCGCGTCCAAAAACAGATAAATATCAAATCACACAAACTGAGCTGGTTGACAGATTGGCAATGATGTTGGGTGGTAGGGCTGCAGAGAGAGTGGTCTATAACGAATTAACCGCCGGAGCAGCGAACGATATCGAAAATGCCACTCGCATTGCCAGGAGAATGGTGGTGGATTACGGCATGAGTGATATTGGTCCTTTAGCCCTCGGTCAGACTACCGAATCAGGAATTTGGGGAATGAGTTATGGGGATCAGGTCAGAGTATCGGAGGAGATGCAGGGAAGAATTGATAAAGAAGTTAAGAAATTGGTAGATACTGCTTATGAAACGGCAGAGAAAATACTAAGAAAGAACAGGAAGACTTTAGACAAGGTGGTCGAGAGACTGATGAAAGTTGAGACTTTGGAACAAGACGAATTTGAAAAAATAATTGGGTCTCCAAAAGCTGCCTTAGATGAAGATGAGAAAATTAGTACTGATTGACGGGAACGCCCTTCTTCATAGGGCTTATCACGCCTACCCACCACTAACAACTCCTAAGGGAGAGTTGGTTGGGGCAGTATATGGATTTTCGATGTTGTTGCTTTCAGTGTTGGAGAAACTATCCCCAACGCATGTTGCCGTTGCTTGGGATGTTAAAGGTCCGACATTTAGGAAGATCGCTTATGATGAATACAAGGCGAACAGGGGGCCAATGGACGAAGATCTGGCGACTCAGATAGAAAGAACTAAAGAAGTGGTGAAGGTGCTGAATATTCCTCAGTTTGGCATAGAAGGTTTTGAGGCAGATGACCTAATAGGGACTTTAGCCAGGACAGCAACCGATGACCTTGAGGAAAAAGACACTCAGGCAATAATTGTCACTGGAGATAGAGATGCGCTTCAATTAATTAAAGATAAACAAATTGTTGTCTACTTGCCTATACATAATCGTTATTCTCAGTCTGAAGTCTTTGATGAAGAAAGAGTTGTTGAGGTGTATGGTTTACGGCCCGATCAAATGATAGATCTTAAGTCATTGATGGGAGATGCTTCGGATAATATCCCGGGGGTTAAAGGAGTGGGAAAGATCACGGCAACCAAACTAATACAAGATTTTGGGACTTTGGAAAATCTTTATAAAAATTTAGACGATACCAGAATCAAACCAAGAGTTAAAGAAATGCTTGAGTCCGAAAAGGAGATCGCTTGGAAAAGCAGAGAGTTGGCAGAGATCGACAAATATGTGAAATTAGATTTTGAATGGGAGGCTTGTCTGCTAACCAACTATGATAAAGAGAAAGCCGTGATCTTGTTTGAAGAATTGAGTTTCAAAAGTTTATTATCCAAGCTCCCAAAAGATAACTGGGAAAAGACCGCTGAGGAGGTATTTTTATGAAGATTGCCCTTGTGCATGATTACATCAAGGAGTTCGGGGGTGCGGAAAGGGTGTTGCGAGTTCTGTCGGATATGTACCCCTCCGCCCCAATCTTTACTGCTTTCCGGGTAGAAGGGAGCAGCTGTGATAGGGCATTCGAGGACAGAAAGATAGTTGAAAGTAAATGGGCGTTCCTTATAAAACACAACAATCTTTACAGTCCTTTGAGATTCTTGTTACCCCTGATATGGAGGTCAGTTGACCTGAGAGACTACGATCTGGTTATCACTTCCTGCTCTTCATATATTGCGCGGGGATTCAGGGTTAGAGAAGAGGCGGGTGTGATCGCTTATTGCCACACTCCTCCTAGATTTCTGTATGGGTACGAAACAAGTATTCAATTAACTAAATATTGGATAGTGAGAGTTTATGCGACGATAGTAAATCACTTTTTGAGAATTTATGATCTGTGGTCCGCGGGGAGAGTGGATAAGTGGATAGTGAATTCCAGTAATATAGCAAACAGGGTAAGGAAATTTTATCGAAAAGAATCTGAGATCATATACCCTCCGGTTGACGTTGAGAAATTAATCGAAGCAAGTAATGGCGTAAAGAAGAAGAATTATTTTCTAATTGTTTCAAGATTGGTAGGAGCGAAGGGTTTGGTTGAATCTGCGAGAGCCGCTAAACAGTTGGGTTTTAGTTTAAAGATCGTCGGCGAGGCAGTGGGTTTCAGCACTATCAAAGAAGAATTGGAGAAGATCGAGGAAGTTGAGTTGTTGGGAAGAGTGGGAGACGAGGAGTTGTATAAACTCTACTCAGGAGCCAAGGGGTTTGTTGCGTTGGCGAAGGACGAAGATTTTGGAATCACACCAGTAGAGTCGATGGCGGCGGGAACTCCGGTTATAGCATTCAACGGAGGTGGTTTTAAAGAAACAGTGGTCGATGGGAAGACGGGAATTTTGATCGATGGAACCGATGAAGAGGCTATCAAAAAAGCGATGAGAAGATTTGATAAGATTACTTGGAAGCGTAATGATTTGATAAATCAAGCGAGGAGGTTTTCAAAAGAGGTGTTTATTAAAAGGATGAAAAAGGCAGTGGATGATTTTGTAGAAAAATGAAATATATAAATAAAGCCCTGAGGAGATTGATAGCAGTTAATGGATTGTTCCTTTTTGGGGCGATGCTATTTGCCCCAATTCACGCTGTCTTTATCCAAAAAATCGGAGGTATCATTTTGATCGGAGTCTCGGCCGCCGCTTACTATATCTCAGCCTCTTTTTTCCTTTGGATAGTCGGCAGGCTGGGAGATAAGGTTAAAGAAAAAGAATTATTACTAGCAGCGAGCTATTTAATCAGATCGGCAGGATATTTGGGATTTCTTTTTGTAAATAGTCCATTGACCCTTCTACTACTTCAGGTATTTTTTGGATTGGCCGAGGCTTTGGGAACTCCATCCTTCGGTGCGATTTTTGCGAAACACTTGGACGGAAAAATGGAGGTGATGGAGTATTCCGATTGGGCGCTAGTATCTAATTTGATCGCGGCACTTGGGGCACTAATAGGTGGATATTTTGTGAGCAGCTTAGGATTTGGGGTGTTATTCGTGGCAATTTCAATAATGTGTTTTATATCTTTTTTGGGAATATATCTGTCTCCCAGAAAGCTGCTTTAATACATGCCCGAGTTACCTGAAGTTGAAACAATACGCCGTCAATTGAATGTTGAACTTGCCGGCAAGAAAGTAAGGTTGGTGCAGGTATTGAGAGATAAAAGCTTTAAGGGAAACGTCAATGACCTATCAGGAAAAATAATCGAGAGCGTTAGTAGAAAGTCCAAGGTGATAGAGATAAATTTTAGAAAATGGGATCAGCTGGTTATCATTCATTTGAAAATGACGGGGCAGCTGGTCTATTTGAACGGGGATAAAAGATTAGCCGGTGGTCATCCTACCGCCGATTGGGTTGGTAGTTTGCCAAGCAACCACACCAGAGTTGTATGGGAATTTTCTGACGGATCAAAACTATTTTTTAATGATATGAGGGTCTTTGGTTGGGTGAGAATAATCACCCGGGATTTATATGAAAAAGAGGTAAAGAAGAAACCCCCCGATGTAGTTGATAAAGAGTTTGACTTTAATTACCTAAAGTCTGTTTTGGAGAGACCAAAGAAAGCTATTAAGTTGGTAATTACAGATCAAGAGAAAATCGGAGGTATGGGAAATATCTATGCCAATGACGCTCTATACACGGCGAAGATAAACCCCCTGAGAAGCGCTAGTTCATTAAAAGATATTGAAATAAAAAGATTGTGGAAGGCGATGATCGAGGTTATTGAAAAAGGAATTGAGTATGGCGGGTCAAGTGCGGCCGATGAGAAATTCGTTGATATGCTTGGACAGAAGGGAAGGTATCAAGAACACTTTTTAGTTTACGAAAGAGAAGGACAACTATGTGAGAGGGACGGTGAGTTAATTAAAAGAGTGAAGTTAGGAGGGAGGAGCGCTTTTTATTGTCCCAAATGCCAAAAGTAGCCTAGAATGGAATGATGAACGATAGGAAACGGTGGATGGAATTTTGTGAGAAGAACCATGGACAGTTACATATTCTTTTTGGAGCATTAGCCTGGGCCGGGGCATTGATAATTTTCGGTGGAGAACCAGTCTGGCTGTTTTTGGTGTCTATTTTGGGAGCATATTTTCCCGATGCTGACCATCTACTGTTCATTTTTGGATATGGGAGGAGTGCCCAGTACGCGATCGACTCAAAGAAATCTTTTTTCGAAGGGGGGATACCAGGGTTCTTGAGATATGTAAAGAAGAACCATAAAGGGAATACACGGATCTATAGTCATAACCTTCTTTCACTCGGCTTGGTAATCGGCTTGTCAGTGTGGTCAGTTTTGAGCGGAAATCGCATTCTCGGAGTGTTTTTCTTTTCATGGTCGCTCCATTATGTTTTTGATATCTTGGAGGA
>CAZIPD010000015.1:10257-15960 GCA_964541175.1 uncultured Pseudomonadales bacterium | reverse complement strand
CCTATAGGGTATCACGAAAGGGAGATGAAAATCAAGTTTATGAGGCTAGCTTTTTGAATTCCGTTATCGTAAATGCGAAGACGTCCTCTGCTTTGCCTTCCATGATCTCTTTCAGGGAATGCCAGGATTTATCCAGGCGATGATCGGTGAGGCGATTCTGAGGGTAGTTGTAGGTTTTTATCTTTTCGGCACGCATGCCTTTGCCCACAGCTTGTGACCGCTGATCCGAGAGCGAGGAGAGGCGTTTTTCTTCTTCAGCTTGCCACAGTTTCGACCGGAGTAGATTGAGGGCTATCTCCTTATTTCTTGATTGGTAGCGTTCTTCGCGCACAAAAACGACTAGCCCGGTCGGTTTGTGTGTCAGTCTGACCGCGGTGTTGACCTTGTTGACGTTCTGGCCTCCCGGGCCTCCGGCTCTGGTGAATTGCCACTCCAAGTCAGTCTCTTTGACGTCTACCTGGTTGGGTTTTACTTCCGGTAGGACGGCAACGGTGATGGTCGAGGTATGGATCCTTCCTGCCGCCTCAGTCTCGGGAACTCGTTGAACTCTATGGACTCCTGACTCATATTGAAAAGTCTCGTAGGCTCCATGACCCCAAAGGTGTTTATTGGGACGGCTGAATTTGACAATACCGTCATCGAGAGTCTCGATGGTGAAGCCGTGATCCGTAGCGAAACGGGTATACATTCTGAGAAGATCGTCTCCGAAAAGTTTGGCTTCATCGCCGCCGGCAGCACCCCTGATCTCTATGATGGCGGGGGAGGGATCAAAGGATTCTCCCTCTTCAGCTTCCTCAGGAGGAGCGGTGAAGGTTAATTGTTCTATTTGGGTCTTGAGACGATTGATCTCGTCTTGGGCAAGGGGAGCGAGGGAAGGGTCCGTAAGGAGGGCTTCATTTTCTTTGATTTGAGCGTTGAGGCGGTCGATTTCCGATGCCAAAAAATTATTATCCATATACTTTTAGGTTACTACAATTATTGAACGGTCCCTTCTTTGGAGGGGTAGCAGCTATTCGGCAGATGCGGCTTTTTTAACCTCGAGCATCTCCTTAAGGGACTTGGCGGCAACGGCCTCTTGGGCCTTTTTGCCTTTTTTGACGTAGCCTGAAGCGGCTTGACGTTTGGCGATGAACTTGTCGACCTTACCTAGGGCATCGATGAATTTTTGGGTACCGGTGAAGAACGGATGACACTTTGAGCAGACGTCAATATGAAGATCTTTTGTGGTGGCGCCGACCTGGAAGGTATTGCCACAGGCACAAGTGACCGTAACTTGGGTATATTCTGGATGGATATTTGATTTCATTGCAGGTGTTATTTTACCACAGCTACCTCTTCTCAGAGATATATACACCAAGCGCAACTACCAGGGCGCTTATAAGTGTTACCGGGGAGATGGACTCGTGGAGCCAAAGTATAGCAAGGGGAATGGTGAAGAGCGGTTTTAGGTAGGAGAAGACGGCAGCCTCAGATGCCTCAATACGCTTCTGGCCCTCTTGGTATGCCCAGAAAGCGACGATTGAGCCAAAGACGGCCATATAGAGGATTCCCGGGAGAGCGCGGAGATCCAGGATGAATGACTGCTTCTCCGTCAGGGCAAGGATGAGAAAGAAGGGGATGCTGACGAGAAACGAGAAGAAGCTGAGCTGGGCAGGGTTGGTCTTGGTCTTCTTGGAGAGAAGCAGAAAGGCAGCCCAGATGAGGTTGGAAAAAAGGATCAAAAGGTTGCCGGTAAAGGAGGTAAGCGTGGCATTATTGCCGGTGATGAGCGGCTCGGCGGTGAGAAGAATGGTACCCAGAACGGCGATGATTAGCCCCAGCCACTCCTTAGGCTTGATGACCTCATGGAGAAAGATGAGCCCACCGAGGATGGTGAACATAGGGCTGGAGGCTTCGATAAGGGAGCCTTCAATTGAGGAGGTGAGGTTAAGGCCGACAAAGAGTGGATAAAGTGTGAGAGGAGTGCCCAAGAGAGCCAGGCTGAGCATGAGCCAGGGATTGGTTTTGTGAGGTAGGATTTTCTTCGCTCTTAGGAAGATGGGGGTAAAAAGGAGTGAGGCGATTAGAAAGCGATAGAAAAGAAATATCGATGGTGAAACGAACCCAAGTGAGTTTTTAATGATGGGAGGAGCGGCACCCCAAAGAGCGGCATTAAGAAGCAAGAGAAGATAGGCGATGGCGCGAGCATTGAGCAGGCGGGACATGAACTAATATTAGAACACTTTGGCGGTAGTGATCACTTGATCGTCTACCTGGAGGTGGAAAACTGCCAAGATATTCTTTCCGGAAATCATCTTATCCATTTTTAGGTTAGCGTTGCGGGAGAGGATGAAGGTTTGATCGTCATCCTTCGTGCGAATGATGATGGTCCGGGTTTTTGTATCCGATGAGAGGATCTTGCCAAAGATGACCGAGGGGACTTCCGAAGGAGATTCTTTGATGACGACGATACGTTTGGCGTCGATGATGTTCTTGTCCATGATGCCGATGACAATGGCCTTGTCGTTTATGGCCAGTGAGGAGAATTTGACGACCCCACTTTTGTTGTAGGTTGTTTTATCCGAGGTTTTTACTTGGAGGACGTCACCGTTGGATTGAAGGGTGATGCTTGAGGAGGAAATAGCGGTTATCTTTCCGACATAACCGACGAGAGAAGCGGCCCTTCTCATGGCTTCCTCGGATGAAAGTTTCTGTTGAACGATGTTTCTGATGATTTCTGCTTGATCTTGTTCCGAGGTCGGTGTGGTTGAGGGTGTTGTGATCGGAGTGACAGTTATGGCGAAAGCTGGGGTAGAGAAGGAATATATGAGAAGGAAGAGTAGGAGGGTGATCTTTTTCATCATTCTATTACTGTAGTGGTATAGATAATTTGAACGGAAGCAGAGGCGATGAAGGTGTCGGAGGAATATGAGCCAAAGAGGATGTTGTTTTCACCGCCGACAAGATCAATCTCGGTCTCAAAGTTTCCGTTCTCGTCTGACTCGATGATCTTTTCATCATCATCACTGACGATAACAATGGTGGACCCCGGCTTGGAGGTTCCTTTTACCGGTAAGAGAGACTCGAAAACGACGGCATGATCTTCGGGAGTGATAATGGAAATTCCATCTTGGATCTTGGGAGTGGGGTTGGTGACTACTCGATTATCCTCCTGCGGCTCACCCTGATTGGATAGAGATGCGGCGTTATTAGCCAGCTTAATGCCATAAAGAATGATGCCTCCGAGAAGGCTACCGAGTATGAGTGCAAAGATTACCTCTTTTCGCATAGGTTACGTTTGAACATAACACCCTAGTGAGTGAATTTCAAGTGGAGGGGTGTGCTAATATTGTCTCATGGAAATAACATACTTGGGACATTCATCATTTAAGCTGAAGAATAAGGAGGGGATGGTGTTGATCATGGATCCTTTCGATCATGATTATGTTGGACTGCCATATGCCAAGGACGTAGCCGATGTTTTGACAATTTCCCATGATCACAAGGACCACAATGAGAGAGCAATGGTGACCGGACCGGTAAAGAGGGAAAAAACATTTGTGATCGATGTGGAAGGTGAGTATGAGATCGGGGGTGTGGAAATAACCGCTATCAAGACTTTCCATGACAAAACAGACGGAACAGAAAGAGGAAAGAATTTAATAATGCTGGTGAGGATGGATGAGATGACGGTTTGTCATTTGGGTGATCTGGGACATAAGTTGAGTGAGTCTCAGGTAGAAAAGTTGGGTAGTGTGGATGTGCTACTGATCCCTGTTGGTGGGGTTTATACCATCGATGGGCAGGATGCGGTGGACATAATAAAGGAGGTACAGCCTTCACTGGTAATACCGATGCATTATAAGACCGCAGGAATGAAAGAGGACTTTGGGAATCTTTCAACATTGGAGCAATTTATCGATAAGAGTAAACTGGCGGTGATGGGAGAGCCGGTTCACAAGATCAAGATAGAGGAATCAACTATGCCTGAAGATACTCAAATATTAGTGATGAATGGCTAATTTTAGGGTACCTCCGCACGAGGAGGATGCCGAAAAATCCATTTTGGGAGCGATCCTTATCGACAAGGACGCCATTGTAGATATCGCCGTGTTGCTGCGTCCGGAAATGTTCTATCACGAAGGTAACGGAAAGATCTATGAAGCGATGATGACGCTTTATGAGAACAGAGACCCGATTGACGCGCTGACGGTCGCCAATTGGTTAAAGGGAGAGAAGATGTTGGACAAGGTGGGGGGAAGAAGTTATTTGGCGACACTATCCAACGCAGTTCCCGTGGCGTCACATGCGGTGAAGTATGCGCAGATCGTCAGAGAGAAATATATCAAGAGAATGTTGATCAGTGCGGGTGCTCAGATGGGGGAGTTGGCTTTTGATGAAGGGAGACCGCTAGGAGAGATTTTGGACAAGGCCGAGCAGTCGGTCTATGCCCTGTCTCAGACACATGTGAGCAGATCTTTCATTCCGATCAAGGATGCTTTGGCCGAAAGCTTTGACAGACTGGATTCGTTACACGGATCACCGGACGGATTGAGAGGAGTACCTTCGGGGTTTACCGATCTGGATAATATGTTGGCGGGGATGCAGGACAGTAACCTGATTATTTTGGCTGCACGTCCCGGTATCGGTAAAACTACATTTGCCACCAACATCGCTCAGTTCGTGGCGGTGGAAAAAAAGATGCCCGTTGGATATTTCGCTCTGGAAATGAGCAATCTGGAAATGGTCGACAGAATGCTTGTAGGTCAGGCCAATATAGATGCGTGGAAATTGAAAACAGGGAATTTGAAGGACGATGACTTTGCTCGATTGTCCGAGGCAATGGGGGTTTTGGCAGACGCGCCGCTTTTTATTGATGACACTCCCGGACAGACGATCTTGGAGTTGAGAACGAAAGCAAGAAGACTTCACTCACAAGTGGGATTGAAACTATTGGTAGTGGACTATTTACAGTTATGCGTTGGTGACAAGTCGTATGAGAGCCGGGTTCAGGAGGTGGGAAGTATTTCACAGGGATTGAAAAACTTAGCCCGTGAGTTGAGGATCCCTGTCTTGGCACTGTCTCAATTGAACCGTGGGGTTGAAAGCAGAAATGACAAGACACCGCAGTTGGCCGACTTGCGTGAGTCGGGGAGCATTGAACAGGATGCCGACGTGGTCATGTTCTTGTATCGCGATAATGATGAGGTGATGGAAGACATGAAATTGGGGATCGCCAAACACCGTAACGGAAGTTTGGGAACGGTCAATCTGAAGTTTAGGGGAGACAGAGTGAAGTTTTACGGAGTGGACAAGACGAGATAGCTTATTCAAGGAGACGTGGAGTGGATGGTATAGTAAGAATATGTACAAAACATATCCATTTGAGTTAGAAAAATTGCCTTATGCTTATGACGCGTTGGAACCGGTCATTGATGCGAAGACGATGGAGTTACATCATGACAAGCATCAGCAGGCGTATGTTGATAATTTGAATAAGGCGCTGGCAGACAAGCCGGAGTTACAAAGTAAGACCTTGGAGGAGTTGACTGTGTCCGATATCGATGCGGTCAAAAATAGCGCCGGGGGAGTGTGGAATCATGATTTTTTCTGGAAGGTGATGACAAAGCCAGGGATAGGTCACATCGGTGAGGGGCTGCTGGGAGCGCTGGAGAAGGATTTTGGCACAGTGGAGGACTTTATGGCTAAGTTCGAGGCTGCCGC
>CAZIPD010000015.1:8082-10157 GCA_964541175.1 uncultured Pseudomonadales bacterium | reverse complement strand
GGTGCCTAAAACTTGACTTTTGAGGCTAAGTGTAGTATCCTATAGACTGTAAGACTTGTTCTTTTCAAACTTAAGCCATAAAAAGAGGAGGACTACCATGTCTGACGATTATGACTACGACGGTGATGGGGATGCCGATAACGATGGCGTTCTCGATAGCCAGGAATTAGATTCCGATGTTCACAATATGGCCGGAAATGAGTTGGTCAGTGTGGATGGTCGGGATCTATATCAGGGACAGGACCCGTTTGGGAACACTGTTCTGATGGACGCCGACAGAAATGTCGTGGCAACCGTCGAACCTGATGGGGACATCCGAATGGAGGATGGCCCTACCTACACGTCAACCGATTCAACTATCGGGCGTGATTTTTATCACGGTACCGACGGGAGCATGATGACCCCTACCGACGGACTTACCGGCATTACCGACTACGATATTACCGGCGGAAACGACGGTGATACGGATGACGGTCCCGAGGCAGGAGATGCCTCCGTTGTAGGTGTCGCCGATGTGGCCGATGGTGGGGGAGACGAACCCGGGGAAGGTCAATATGAGGATGGAGAAGCCCTTCCTGATCGTCGTCGACCATCATCCCGCATTGAAGCCCGCTCACGAAGGCCTGAGCGCAAAGAAGGTGCCGGTTGTTTCTTTATGATCTTCTTTGTTCTTCACGAGCTGGCATCCGTCTTCGGGATTTCTTATATCTTCTGGCTCCAGCATCTCCAAGCAGGGGTCAGCCGGCCGGTAGCCTTGGTTGGTGTGATGCTTGTAGTAGCACTTTACTACATCATCACCGCGATCATTTGGCTTGTGACCGGTCGCCTGTTCCTTTTCTTCGATATGAAGAAGGCGGACTGCCTGACCTGGCTGATGACCTTCATCATGCTGATCACTCCGCTGATTGCGGGGATTGCCATGATTTGGGCTTAAGTCAGTTGAGTTTGCTACCCACCTAGAAATAGGTGGGTTTTTATTGTAGTTTTAGCTTTTGAGCAGGCGCGAATGGTAAAATAGGGGAATGCCGAGATGGCGGAATGGTATACGCTCAGGTCTCAAAAACCTGTGAGGGCAACCTCGTGAGGGTTCGATCCCCTCTCTCGGCACAATAGGCACCTATAACTTGACTCAGCTCAGAGTAGATGGTATATTAACGACGACTTATAGTTTAACCGCAGACTTGCGGACTTTCAGCACTTTGAGGAGGATTGATATATGAAGGTTGAGATTTTTTGGGAAACCAATAACCCTGTAGGCTTAGAGAAACAAATCAATGACTGGCTCGAGGCAATGAAACACAGGATTCGGATCCTTGAAAAAACGGTTGGTGTCACGGGTCAAATGGACACGACCGTGGTGGTGACCATCTGGTACGAGTTTTTGAGAGAATAAATCTCGATTTGCCCTTTACAGTAATACTGTAGGGGGCTTTTTTTATGATATATGGCAGAAAACTTGATTGAATAGGGGAGGGAGGAGTAAAATACCGGTTGCTATGATCGACGTAAACAAACTAAAAGTAGGTGTCACCTTTACAGAGGCAGATCAACCGTACAGGGTGATGAAGTATGACTTTACCAAGATGGGTAGGGGGAATGCTGTTATAAAGGTAAAGGCAAAAAATCTATTTACCGGGTCGATCGTCACCAAGTCTTTCATTTCAGGTAACGTGGTGGAGAACATCGCTTTGGACAAGAGGCATCTTCAATATCTTTACAAGGACGACAGCTTGGCATATTTTATGGATCCTGTATCTTTCGATCAGTTCGAGATCCCCTTGACGGTTTTGGGAGACGATGTACTGTATTTGGTCGAAGGAGAAAAATCATGGGTCTTGTTTTGGGAAGAAAAGATCTTGGGAGTTGAGCTACCGGCTTCGACCGTAATGGAAGTAACTGAAGCTGAACCAGGTTCCAGAGGCAATACCGTGAGTAACGTATTGAAACCGGTGAAGATGGCAACGGGGTTAGTAGTGATGGTGCCCTTGTTCATCGGTGTTGGTGACAAGATCAAGATCAACACCGAAACCGGTGGTTATACCGGTAGATCCAACGAATAGTTATTTCAGAAAATA
>CAZIPD010000015.1:0-7982 GCA_964541175.1 uncultured Pseudomonadales bacterium | reverse complement strand
GGGAAGTCAAATAGCAGTTCCTGGTAGAAGGCAGCGGTTTTTTTCTTTTCTCCCGTTCCCATGCCGGTGCCGACGTCCCAGTGAGGGACTCTGTCCTCGAGTAGGTGGGCGAGAACTATTAGGGGAACACTGATCAACGGGTTGGGGATCTTGGTCGCTATCAGAGCGCCTGTTGGGGCATGTGCGATGGAAAGCATAGTGGTTTTTAGTATACTATCAAGTAATGGAGGGAGCAGTGTTTAAAATCGATACAGTCACTATTTACGGATACAGTGCTATCCTGGCGTTGTCTTTTTTGTGGGGAGCTTTTGTGGCTTACAAGAAGGCTACCGAGGCACATTTTGAGGATGTCCAGGTGCTTGACGCGATTTTGTCGGCAGGTTTTTGGTCGGTCGTTTTTGGGAGACTGTCATATGTTTTGCTTAATTACAGGATCTTCTGGAATAACTGGCCGAGAATATTGTTCTTGAAGAATTACCCCGGACTTGATCACTGGGGTCTATTGTTGGGGATTGTTTTGGCGGTATATTTGGCAACAAAAAACAAGAAGCAGAGGTTTTTTGATTGGTTCGATTTTGCGATGTTGGGATTGGTAGGGGGAATGAGCGTTTATTTTGGAGGTGTAGCTTTGGGGACGCTTAGCCTAGTCTCCGTTGGAGGGGCGATCGTAAGCTTGGCGATGTTCATTTACTTGTGGAGGGCCGAAAAAGTCTACAGAACTTATGATTGGTACAAGAATAATAAGACACAGGCAAAGTCAGGATTTTTAAGCGGTGTAGCTCTTTCTTATTACGGATTGACTCATATTGTTCTATTGCTTCTGACTCCGGGTAGAGCTTTATGGGTCGTAGGAGTGAACTTTCTTTTGTTTGTTGGGGGATGGGTTTTGGTGTATAGTAGGTCTGGCAGGAATCTAGCAGAAGACATTAAATTCAAAAGAATATATGGAAGAAAAAAAGACTAAATTTATTTTCCCCTTATCTGTTCTACAGCCGTTGATCTCTTACCTAAAGGGGGAGCAGAAAAGACTTTCAAAGACCAAGAAGGATCTGAAGAAGGCAGACCCCTTTGTTTCCGGTAATAGAGATGAGGACAATTCGGTCGATGCGGATGTGGCCGAAAATGTTGAGCATGACAGAACATCGGCAATGAGAATGCAGGTATCCAGGTCCCTAATTGAAATCAAGAAGACCTTGACCAGGATCAAGCTTGGTAAATACGGTTTGTGTGCCAATTGCGGCAAGATGATCGATACCGACAGATTAGCCGTGAAGCCGACAGCGGAGTACTGCATGGATTGTGAAAGAAAGGTTGAAAAAACCGGCCGATAGGCTGGCGTTCATTATTGTTTTAGTATTGGGATTTATTGATTTGTTGTTGCAGACGGTATTTCGGTCATCCGGCTTGGGGATGGAAAACAGGGGAGTATCCTTTGGGGCTCTTAAGGGTGTGAACGGAGTCTTTCTGATAGTGATCTGGCTGTGTTTGGTCGTGGTTCTGGTCAGAAGGACCATGAAAGGTTTGTGGATCGCCTTACCTTTGTGGCTGATGGTAGTCGGGGGTGCGGTGAATTTGCTGGGAAGACTTAGCGGTGGAGGGGTGTGGGACTATATACAAATACCGTATCTTAATCTGTGGTTTAATATTTCGGATATGATGATTACATTAGGACTGGGACTATTTATTTTTTGGAAATGAGTTTAACTGTACAAACACTCTATGAGGATACCGATACATTGGTGATAAATAAGCCGGTGGGAGTGGTGGTAAATAGGGCAGAGACGGCCAAAGAAACAACTATTCAGGATTGGGTCGATGAGAAAAGGAGGAATGAACCGGAGGGATGGAAGGGGGAGGGGGCGTTATACAACCAGAGATCGGGTATCTGCCACAGGCTGGACAAAGAAACGAGCGGTTGTTTGATGATTGCCAAGAGTGACGATGCCCTTAGATATTATTTGGGTGAGTTCAAGGAGAGAAGAATAAAAAAGGTATATCAAGCATTGGTTCATGGAAGAGTTGAGCCGAATGAGGGAGAAGTGAGGCTACCGCTTAAAAGAAGTGTTTTTGACAGGGAAAAGTGGCATGTCCATTACGAGGGGAAGGGAGCCATCACGGAGTGGAAGGTGGAAAATAGATATGTATTTTCGGGGATGGTGCATTTTAAAGATGCGTTGACCCTACTTAAACTTAATTTAAAGACCGGAAGAACACACCAGATCAGAGTTCACCTCTCCTTTTTGGGATGGCCAATATTTTCGGATGATAAGTACTTGAACAAGGAGCAGGCAAAGCAGGACAGAGAACATCTTAGTCATCACTTTCTCCATGCAGGGTACTTGGAGTTTAGAAATTTTAAAGGTGAAAAAGTGATTGTTGAAGCGCCATTACCCGATGATTGTAGTCAGCTTCTATCTGAGCTCGTGTTAGAATGATTTTATGGAGGAATTCTTGGGCGGCCAATTGGCTGTTTTTGTGTTGGCGGTAATTAGCGGAGTTTTGTTTAGATATCTTGGTTTGCCTTCCTTAATCGGTCAGGTCGGAGCGGGGTTATTGGTCGGGGCGTCCGGGTTACTGGGTCAGGGAGACGTGGAGACGTTAAAAACGATGGGAAGTTTGGGAATTACATTGCTATTGTTCTTGGTCGGCTTGGAAATGAATTGGAAGGAGTTGAGGAAGGTGGGGAAAAACGCTTTGTTGATATTTTTAGGTCAAACCGTTTTAACAATTGTTCTTTTCGGGGGCATAAGTGCGATCGGTCTTAGATTAGACACTTTACAATCGGTTTTATTGGCGATCGCCTTTACTTTCAGTAGCACTATCGTGGTGGTAAAGATGTTGTCGGAAAAAAAGAACTTGAACAGTTTTTCGGGGAAACTATCCTTGGGAATTCTTCTGCTTCAGGATATGTTGGCGATCTTCCTTTTGGCACTGCTTCCGGGTTTTAGGGATGGGGTCGATCTTAATGTTCTCTGGAGATTAGGGTTACAGATGCTGGGCCTTTTCTTTGTGGTGAACATCGTTGGTCATGCTCTGATCGCGATGTTACTTAAGAAAATGATCAAGAGTAGCGAAGACTTGATCCTTTTTAGTCTAGCCTGGTTCATTGCGGTAATGATGCTTTCCGAGAAGGTGTTCGGAGTGTCCGTCGAGGTTGCCAGTTTTATGGCCGGACTAAGTTTGTCGACTACCTGGGGACATTTTCAGATCATCAACAAGGTGAAGACGCTGCGGGATGTTTTCTTGACGATATTTTTTGTGGTGCTGGGGATGAGAGTCGGTATCGGGAGTATCAACTGGCCAATGGTGACACTTTTGTCGATAATGGTAATTGCCGGGAAGTTCTTGATAACTTATCTGTGGTCTGTTTTTGTTGGAGTGGGGAATCGGGTGTCGTTTTTGGTGGCAACCAATATGACACAAGTTTCTGAGTTCAGTTTGGTGATCATGGGGATAGGGCTAACGTCAGGTCTGTGGAGCGAGGAGGTAGCAAGGACGGTGATGGTGACCGGATTGATAACGATGACTATATCTACCTTGATGATCGGAGTATCGGAAAACCTTTTTTCCGTGGCGAAGCGTAAATTTAAATTTATGTCCCGGGTGGGGAGGGACATGGACATCAAGTCCGTCGGCTTGAAGAATCATATTGTTTTATTGGGATGTGATCGAACGGGAAAAAGCGTCATCAGTTTTTTGGAAAAGAACGGGCTACCCTTTGTCGTAGTCGACTTTAACCCGGATATCGTTTCGAGGATAAAAGAGAGGGGTGGAAATGTGATATTTGCCGACGCTACCGACCCCGACGTAATTGAGCTTACAAATATGGAATCGGCTAAGCTAATAATTTCGACGATCAAGGACAAGAGTGACAGTTTGGCACTTTTAGATGAGCTTGAAAGAAAAGCGATCAAGGTGCCGGTGGTGGTAGACGCCGAGTCGGTGGCTGAAGCGAGGGAGTTGTATAAAGCCGGAGCGGCTTATGTCGTATTGCCTCACTTTGTATCCGGATGGCATATGAGCCAGTTGGTGAAGAAGAGCATTAAGGATAAAGGGGTGTTCGACAAATTCAGAAAGAAACAGTTGGGACACATTAAGGCTATATATGAAGGAGAATAGGTTAAAAAATATCGGCACTGTTCTTGGGGTGGTATTCTTGCTGCTGTTTTTGGGTGTAATGGTATCGAGTTTGCTCCGAAAAGGAATCTGGAGTGATCAAATGGGAATAAATCTGTTGGTAGTAGGGGATGACTCAGTGGGGTTGTTGATTCTAAGACCAAAAGAGGGAATGGGCAGTTGGGTAGCATTACCGTCGGACTTGAAAATAAAAATATCCGGGAGTCAGGCAACATATCCGATCAATTCGATTTGGAAATTTGGGGTGGGGGAGAAGCGAGGCTTTCAGATAACTGAAAAAAGCATTGGGGAATCGATGGGTGTAGTGATACCCAAAATGGTCAGGGTCGACGGCGATGCCAGTATTGAGGGGGCTCTGGGGATGCTTTTATCGTTTACGGCGAAGACCGACTTAAGTCTTTTGGACAGACTGGCGGTAAGAAAATACCTGTCGGAGATCGTGGTGTCCAAACGGTTGTTGGAGCTTACTATACCGGACCAGGTGTATGAGGAAGTGGTTGAGCCGGACGGAAAAGTCTTTTTCGAGTTTTCTCAGGTGATGACCGCTTGGTCAAAAGATAAATTTTTGTTCGACTCGGTACTGGCCGAGAACATTGAGTTGATCGTCAATAATTTGTCGGGCCAGAGCGGCGCCGGATTGATCTTGGCTAGAATGGCGGAGACCGCAGGTATCAGAGTAGTAGAGGTAAAGAACGATAAGGAGGATGCCGTTGACAGCAGGGGGTGTGTTTTCAAGACTTTTGGAGATGGTGATACGGCGACGGTAGAATTATTGGTCAACCATTTTAATTGTAAAAAATTAGATGTAAAAGGGGAGGAAAGGGGAGAGATAAAGGCTTGGCTACTCTAGTTATTCATCGCCACCCATTTCCGGATCGTAGATTTCGAGGGGTGGGGTTTCCGATGATTCACCGGCAGAGAGATTGGGTAGCATTTCCGATTCGTCGAGAGGGAAGGATTGAAGGCCGTGGAGTTTCTTTGAGGTATGGGTTTCCTGGATAAAAACAAATGGAGCTTTTGGATTGACAGACTTCATGAAGCCTTTGTATTTGTAGCCCCCTTTGATGAGTTGAAGAAGGCGATGAGAGATGTTGTCGGGAAGATAACCGATAAATCTATTATTGGAGCTTTCTATCTTGACTTTGTGTTTGTTAGGCAGGATCTGAACAGGCTCTCCGATGTTGAGGGAGGAAAGGATCGCCGGCTCTCCGACGCTAACCAGAGGAATTACTTTGGACTTGCCCGGTTCTTCGACGAAGAAGATGTTCGTTAGCTGAGGATTGACCAAACCTGAATCTTTAACAACTTTAAGACGGGTCAGATTATTCTTGGCGATGACATTTTTTGGGTCGATGGCCAAAACTTTTTTAAATGAGGACGAAGCTTTCGTTGTTTTTCCGATCATGGAATAGGCAATACCAAGTCGATTGAAGGTGGGAATGTCGTCCGGAACCAGTTCGAGAATTTTTTCGTTTGTTTCTACCGCTTCTTGCCATTTCTTGGCAACTGCTGCTTTGATAGCGTTTTGTGTAAGGTTTTGAACGTCGCTATTATTCATGGCTGCGTGCAATATATAGAATTTATAGTTGTTAGTCAAGCGGTAGGAGGGGTGTAGTAATATAATAGGAGTATGTCCGGACACTCAAAATGGTCAACTATAAGGCATCAAAAGGCAATTGAAGACGCCAAGAAAGGTGCATCGTTCACTAAAATAGCAAAAAAGATCCATGTAGCCGTTAAAAAAGGTGGTTCCGGTGACGCTAACGCCAATCCGTATTTGAGGACCGCTTTGGATGAGGCAAGAAGTGTAAATATGCCGGGTGATAATATTAAACGGGCGATCGAAAAAGCTTTAGGAGCCGTCGGAGGGGCGATGAGTGAGGAGATAGTGTACGAAGCTTATGGACCTGGAGGTGTGGGAGTGCTGATAACCGCGGTGACAGATAACCGAAATAGGACCGCCGGAGAGATCAACGGGATCTTAAACCGTCATGAAGCAAAGTTAGGTGGTCCGGGCTCGGTGTCGTACATGAAGAGCCTTAATCCTATCCCGACGATCACTTTGGGAGATGATGATATAGGAATGGTTCATAGTTTGATCGAGTCTTTGGAGGATAATGAGGATGTGATCGAAGTTTGGAGTAATTTGGCTTAAGAATATATATGTCTAAAAGAGCAAAGTTTGTTTTAGTGGCCATCATCAGCGGGCTATTACTATGGTTAACAACTTTCGTCTCGGTAGACTTCAGGTTTGGACTGGTAATGGCGGTGTCCGCCATTATTTATATCTTGTCGGTGTGGGTTCTATTTGACGACCTGAAGGGCATAGAGTGGTTCACACTAATGGTGTTACCGGTATCTTTCACTATGGGTAGTGGTATTTTTGCCAACTTTTTACCCGCCGCTATTCCAAGCATGTTCGGACGAGTGATAAATACCGAATCCTCTCTTTTTTTGGCAAGCATTTTGAAGATCCTTTACTTTATTTTGTATATGGTTGGGGTATACGGGATATTGCTGGTGGAGAATATCTTTTCGGTAGCGTCGATCAGGACTATTCAATTATTTAGGGCCGCCAGGTCGGCAAACTTTATTTTTTCTTTGGTGACGTTGCTTTTTTTCTACACGATGGCGCTGAGCCTTAAGGTGCCGTTTTGGTCGATCTTCTTATTGTCATTTACCAGTTCGTTCATCATTGCTTATGTAAATTTTTGGAGCGTCGATCTTAAAAGCACACAGTACAAGCAAGTTGCGAGGTACGCTTTTGCAGTTTCTTGGATAGTGGCACTGATCGGTACGGTGTTGAGTTTTTGGCCGGTGAAGCCATTTATGGGGGGGCTGATGATGACGAGCTCGGCTTACGCACTAACAGGCGTCCTGGAGCAGAGGTTGACTAATAGGGTATACCTGGAAGGGCTTCTGGAGTACCTGGTCTCTATAGTGATAATTTTTATAATCGGATTCTTGACAACCTCGTGGCTGGGTTAGGCACAAATTGCTATTTTATTTTGAAGCTAAAAAATATTTTTTTTCCCGTAGCCGGGACAGGGGAGTAGTGACCTATAACATACGTCCTATAATACTGTATCCTATAACACAGTTTTCACGAAAGGGTAGTGTTTTCACGATTCTTTGGCATTTTTTGTGGATAAGTGCTAAGAAAAGGCGAATGATAGTGATTGATACAGTTATGTGAACGGAGCAGGTCGATCGAGAAGAGGACGGACTTTAGAAGAATAAAAGAATTAATTAATTTGCTTGACGAATTTATTAGTCGACGACAATTGAAGAGAGAATAACGTGATTGTTATGCACTACCCTGCTTGTCACTATCCGACCCCCGGAGAAGAATGGAATATATAGTGTCGTGTAATGTAACTTTCACGACGTTAGGGTAAATGATACGCACGAAAGTATATGCGTCAGCTTCCCATTCATTTATGTACAAAATCCCGAATACTTGTCAGTTCTATCACCTATCTTCCTCTTTTAGCCTGATTCTTCTCAAAATCTTAGCTCCGGGCACAAAATTCTGTTTTCCATAGATAAACCCGAAAATACGTGCCTGTAGCCCATGATTAAGTACCCATGAAAGTTTCCAGAAGCCGTTCTAGGGGCATTCTACAGCCCCGTTATTTGAGGCCAAATGAGAATGATCCGGCGCTAATTCTAATAGATTATATTTATCGAATAGCACGCACAGGCCTAGATGTTTGGTAGTTCTTTGAACAATCTAGTCGATTAATTCCCCAGATATTATTTTGGTTATCAAGCAGAAAAGAAATTTGTCGCAAATTATGAAATTTGGTTTATGGAAATTATTTGATGATAATAAATCATTTTTT
>CAZIPD010000014.1:13651-17316 GCA_964541175.1 uncultured Pseudomonadales bacterium | reverse complement strand
GACCCGACAACGGCGACGGCCAAATCCCTACTTAAATTAATTTTCTCCATTACCGCCTCTACCGCCAGTACTACTGCCGGAACGAAGCTACTCTTCGGGTTTAATCCGTCAACATCCTTCCCTGGCTCAATAGTAGACAAAATTTGATCAACTTCCTCACTGTTGGCCCCTTTGATTGGCAGTTGTACTAATATTCCCCTCACTTTATCGTCCTCATTGGCTCTCCATATCTCCTCCAAAACTTTTTCTCTTTCCCAAGCGAACAAAACGCTCACCTCCACCCCCAGTCTCTTGGCCATCTCTCTCTTTAACCTAACATAGACACTCTCGCTTGTTTGCCCGTCACACTGAAGGATCACCAACCCCTTCCCCAAAAGTTTCCCCGAGCTTCTCAAGCTCTCTTCAATTAATCCGGCCTCGGTCCTTCCGTCTATCACTATTCTGGAATTGGATATGTCTGGCATAGTCTTTCAATCTGTTTTTTAATATCATTCATTTTCTTCTCACCCTTGATCACCTCGGCTATCCAACCCGCGAGCGACTTCATCTCCCCTGCTCCCATCCCTCTTGTTGTCACGGCCGGTGTCCCGATCCTGATCCCTGATGGCCTAAAAGGCTTACCTTCATCGAACGGGATCGTATTCGCATTCACCACTATCCCCACCTCTTCCAACTTCTCCGCAATATCTTTCCCTGCCTCCCTCCCTACGTCTACCGTCATCAAATGATTCTCCGTCCCAAAGACCTTCAGTCCATTTTTCCGCAGCTCACCGGCAAGTATCCCGGCGTTTTCCACTACCCTCCCCACATATTCGGAGTATTCTTTTTTACCCGCATCACCAAAAGCCACGGCCATAGCGGCAATGATATTCTCATGAGGTCCACCCTGAAGACCGGGGAACACCGCCCTGTCGATCTTTCTTACCAAGTCCCCATCTTTCACCACTCCCCTCCCCGTCACTCCAATGAACGCTCCGCGAGGACCCCGAAGGATCTTGTGAGTAGTGCTGGTCACCAAATGAACATGCTCGACCGGGCTCTCATGCACTCCGCCGATTATTAATCCGGCGATATGACTAATATCGGCGACTAAATACGCCCCCACACTCTCGGCTATCTCCCCGAATTTTTTCCAATCCAGTTTAAATGGATATGCCGTCGTCCCCACAAAGATCAATTTTGGTCTCTCCCTTGTTACCAAGTCAGCCACTTCCCTGTGATCTATCCTCCCCTCCCGATCGACACCGTACTGAACGCTCTTGAAATACTTTCCCGAAAGAGTCACTCCCGGATGACCATGAGTTAAATGCCCTCCGGCCGACAACATCATCCCGCAAACGGTGTCTCCCGGTTCCAAGAGAGCGAACATGACCGCCGCATTGGCCGGACTCCCTGAATATGGTTGAACATTAACGTGTGACAATTTAAATAAGCTCTTACATCTCTCAATGGCCAAACTCTCCACCGCATCGATCACCTTGTTTCCCTGGTAATACCTCTTCCCCGGATATCCTTCGGCATATTTATTTGACAGCACCGACCCGATCGCTTCTCTGACTGCCCTTGAAACATAATTTTCCGAAGGAATTAGATCAATTGTCTTCCCCTGTCTCTCTTCCTCCTCATGAATTAAATCGAATATCAGCTCTCTCACTCACCAATTTTACCCTAAATCATCCCAAATTCTGCCAGAGCGGTTAAGCTGTCCTTCAAAACCTCCTCCTTACTCTTCGAAGCATCGATCACTCTCCAAAAATCTCTATATCTATACGCCAACTCCAAGTATGCTTCTCTCACTCTGACATGGAACTCCAGCTTCTTCATGTCATACCGGTCGATATCCAAACATCCGTCTTTCCTCAGTATCGCCAACTCGGGAGCCAGATCATAATGAAGTACCAGTTCGGGTACCAGGTCATTGGTCACCATATTGCTCACCTGCACGATTATTTCTTTTTCAATCCCCTCTCCACCTTGATATGCGTAAGTGCTGTACCAATAACGATCCAGCAGTGCTCCCTTCCCCTCTCTCAGTCCGTCCAAGACGGGCAAGATCTCACAACGGATCAGGTTTGCCCTGGACGCGGAATACGCCATAAAAGCCGCCATTGGATCGATCTCTATTCCGTGAGTCTCCTGAACCGCCACTCTCATCAGCTCTCCAAAGTCGGTACCCCCGGGTTCTCTGAAAAATTTCCACCCCTCCAAAGCAGGCTGAATTCCTTTAATAGCGGTGGTCTTTCCACTCCCGCTTCCTCCCTCCACAACAACGAATGGTTTCCTTTCCATCCCTAGACTTTACCCCATACCCTCAATTTTTCCAATACTTCATCGGGTAGTTGTGCCGTTTTGTCCCCTACATATCTTCTATATTCCTCGAGTATCTCCTCAAAAGTCATCGACCCATACTCCCTGACCGAAGTCTTTCCTGCCGGTTTTTCGGCTATCTCGCCTTCTCCTCCGACATACCATCGATGGAACTTGCTGTCATATTGTTGGTTTGTTTCACTTTTTGTCACAATGATTAAGTTACCTGAAAATTCCGTTTTTGTCCACCCACTGATTTCCCCATCCTTTCATTTTCCCCTCCTGTAGTCTAAAATCCTCCCATCTAGTCGCACGTTTAAATCGAGGAGGTGCCTTTGAGCAGGCGCAAGAACGATGTAATAAGCAAAAGAGAAAAGGCTATCTTGTTGGAGGGAAACCCTCAAGTCGGTGACATCATTACCTTCACCAGGGACCACCCCCACACCAGTGCTCTTTACCCATTCCTCCATATTGATGTGTACTACCTCAGATACGGTGGCGGTGACTCATTCACCTTCATCCGCAAGGACCATGTCCCCTGCGAAAATCCGTCAAATAAACCGCCCAAACCAAAGGAGTCGGAATGAATAAACTCTTCCCGGCATACGGCAGTAGAAAAGACATCTATGTTGCCCAATTTGTCCCTGCCACACTTACCTTCATTGTCATCTTGATCATTGATTCGGTCATCCAAAACCGTCCCGGTGATCTTGTTACTCTCCAGATCCTAAGCAAGGCAGTCTTCGCCATCAGTGCCGGATGGTTGGTGGTCCTGAGCTACCTCGGAGCGAACAAATTTACCACCTTCCTCTTCCTCGCAAACTCCATCCTCGCCGTAGATTACGCCCTCTTCCTCTACACCTCGTCCGCTCATCTCTACACCTTCGGTGTGATTTTCGGCTCCATCGCTATACTCATCGCCCTCCCCATTCTGATCTGCGTTGTCTGGAAGATCATCAAGGATTTATCGTCATGACACACAAACCCGGGTTCACCCCCGGGTTCTTTTATATCTCCTCTGATTCATCGATCGCCGTTGCTACTTCCTTTTCCGCAATCTTTACTTGTGGCTTTCTCCAACTTGCCCAAGTACATTTGGGATAATCCTCACATCCATAGAAATCCTTTCCCTTCCGAGTCTTCTTCAACACCACTCTCTTCCCGCACTTCTCACACACCACACCCTCAACATACTCAATAAAGGGGGCTGTGTATTTACAATCGGGATATCTACTGCAACTAAGGAATTTACCGAATTTACCGTCACGGATCACCACGTCACCTTCTTTACACAAAGGACATGTCACTCCGGTAGCAGTGGTAGGAACACCAACCCTGGCACTCTCCTTATCGACCTG
>CAZIPD010000014.1:0-13551 GCA_964541175.1 uncultured Pseudomonadales bacterium | reverse complement strand
TCACTCCGGTAGCAGTGGTAGGAACACCAACCCTGGCACTCTCCTTATCGACCTGAGCCAGTTTGTCCCTGAATACTTTCCAAAAATTCCCCAGCATCGACATCCATTTGATTTTTCCCTCGGCAATATCATCCAGATTGTCTTCCATCTTGGCCGTGAACTCATAGTCCATCTCCGTGGGAAAATTACTCACCAAAAAATCTGTCACGGCAATACCAATCGTTGTCGGGTAGAACTTTTTGTCCTTCTGTTCCACATACCTTCTATCCTGAATGGTCGAGATAATGGCGGCATATGTCGAAGGTCTACCGATCCCTCTCTTTTCCAACTCCTTGATCAATGAAGCGTCGTTAAATCTTGCCGGAGGCATGGTGAATTTCTGCTCACTTTGAACTTTTTTCTTTTTTAGTGGATCTTTCTCACTCATCTCGGGAAGGTTCTGCTCCTCCTCCTTGTCCTTGCCAAATAACTTTTTCCAACCATCGAACTTCATCACCACTCCGGCTGCCATAAGTCCCAGATCCCCACAGCCGATATCGACCTTTGTATCGTCAAAAACCGCCTCACTCATCTGACAAGCAAGGGTCCTTCTCCAGATCAGAGAATATAGCCTTGCCTGATCGGCGGCCAATACATCCTGTCCCTCGAACTTTTCGGGTGATCTCGAAAAATCGGTCGGGCGGATAGCCTCATGTGCCTCCTGGGCCGTTACCTTTCCTCCGGCACGATAAAAACGGGCATCTTTACTCAAGTATTCCGGTCCATAGTGAGAAGCAACAAAACCTCTCACGCCCTCCATCGCTACAGGTGCCAAATTGAGCGAATCCGTACGGTGATAGGTGATGTTACCGAGCTCATATAGTTTCTGAGCTACGTTCATTGTCCTCTTGGCGGACCAACCCAACACGTTGGCTGCAGCCTGCTGAAGAGTGGAGGTTTTAAATGGCGGATGAGGTGCTACTTTGCGCTCGTTTCTTCTTACCTCAAGGACTAGGTACTTACCCGCCTCAAGCTTCTCCACGACCCCCGCTGCCTTCACTCCGTTGTCCACGACCGCCTTTTTACCCGAGATCTTGGCCAGATCGGCCGTAAACTCCTCCCCTTTTCCGGTCTCAAGCACTACCTTTATCTGCCAATACTCCTTAGGGTCAAACTTCTCTATCTCTCTCTCTTTTTCGACGATCAGCCTCACAGCCACGCTCTGGACTCTCCCTGCGGACAACCCTCGCCTGACCTTCTTCCACAATATCGGTGACAGCTTGTAACCGACCAATCTGTCCAGAAATCTCCTGGCGTGTTGTGCCTCAACTAGGCTCATATCTATGTCTCTGGGGTGCTCTAATGCCTCCAAAATGGCCTCTTTGGTGATCGAATGGAATGCGATCCGTTTGAACTTGGCTGCCTGCTTTTTCTTGCCCTCGGAAAGCAGTGCCTCCACATGCCAGGCTATCGCCTCTCCCTCACGATCGGGATCGGAAGCCAAAATGATCTCATCTGCCTTCTCGGCCGCTTTTTTAAGAGCCTTAACCTGAGCTTCTTTACCCTCCATTATCTTGTACTCGGGCACAAACTCAAAGCTATCCCCCTTCTCGGTTATCTCTATTCCCAGTTTGCTAGAAGGCAGATCACGCACATGACCCATACTGGCCATGATCTCAAAATCACTGCCTAAATACTTTGACAGACTTTTTGTTTTTGTTGGAGACTCGACGATTACAAGCTTTGACATACTTTCTCAAGAATACACCAATTAAGACGGGTATTCTAACAGATGGCTAAAAATTGACAAAAAAATCCCCCCGGACATAAGTCAGGGGGGAACGGTTGAGCCCGCTTGGGCTCGTGGCCGGGGCATCCCGGCGATCGAAATTGGTGAGCCCTTCACGGGCTCACCTGGAAGTTGTCTGGCAGACCCACATGGGCATGGCCAGACGAGAGGTGGCATTTCCCCGCCACCTGGGGTATTTTGGAGTTTTACCCCCACTCTTTGGCAACCGCTTGGTCGGCCGACCGTACGGTGCAGAGTGGCTCATGGGATAAAACCCCGATCAGCAAGTCTATTTCACTTGAGCAAGTGAATGACTTACTGCCGGCCGTGCCCGGAAGGTCACCCAACTTGGGTGAGATTCGTACTGGGGGATCACGGCTGCGTCCCCAGTTAATCGGGTCCCGGTTTCCCGGGTGGTGGGTGACCCGTTGGGCCACTCACTCTCCTTACCCGTTAGGATAAGGAGAACAAGTGGTCCAAAAAGTTAGTTTGAATGTACTTAATTTGTCCTGTGCTCAGGGCAAAGCCAAATACACTTAAAGTTTTGGCCAGGGGATTTCTCCCCTGGCCTTCGGTCTTAGTTTCTCTTTTTCCCGAGTTCACGAGTTGACCGAGTTGATCTCGTGTCGGGAAAAAACTGGGCCCAATGGATAAAAACAAGGAAGCCTCCCTTGAACTGTCTTTGTCCCGCTCGGACCATCATGGCCGAGTGGCTTGGGTCAGTATTGTATCGGCGGTCGTGCCGCAGGCTAGCACTATCCCCCGTGGGGGATGGCTAATGCCGCGCGGCTAAACTGATACCCGTCCGTTTCAGAGGACGGTTCTGTGCTCCCCCTCCCGACAACTGTCGGGCAGTGTGGCGGTGCCGCTTGGCATCGCCAGTTACAGATGGTCTAAGCTCTTTTTCAAGAACCCTCCCATTCTGAATCTCCCAACCAATTAATGGTCGCTCCCCGAGGGGAGAAGGCTGGGTTGGGGTAATTTAAAGGGCGCTCTCTTTCGAGAATAGTCGGTATATTACCACTAAAACGCCCCTTTGTCAAGACTATAAGCTACAATGAGAGTAAATAAGGCACGATTTCGGCTGCCACCGGTCCGGCAACGGCACTCCCCTCACCCCCGCTCTCGATCAGAATCGTCATTACCAACCAGTCCCTCCGATTCTCCCCCTTAGGCACCACCACACTTATCCACGCGTGGGGCTCATCTTTTTCTCCACCATGCTGAGCCGTCCCCGTCTTACAGTAGATCTTTCCCCCAAAGTCAAAGAGCGGAAAAGCCGTTCCCCCATTCTCGCAAGCCGCCTTCATCCCGTCCAACACCACCTCGATATCATCTTCTCCAAGCTTGAGGTCATCACAATAATCCCTGCCCACCAACCTCAACTTACACTTCCAACCACTGATGGCCGACGAGGTCATCCTGTTGATCTGGATCGGAGTAGCCATCAGATTCCCCTGCCCGATCGACATATGGTATGTGTCTCCCAAAAACCACTTTGATCCCATGTTCTTCTCCTTCCAATACTGTCCCGGTACCAAGCCCAAAGATTCTCCGGGAAGATCGATGCCTGTCGACTCTCCCAACCCTAGTTTTTTTGACCAGGAAGATAGCAAATCGACCCCCAACTTCTCTCCGATACGATAGAAAAAAACATCATTACTTCTGGATAGTGCTTTTTCAACGTTTAGATCCCCCTCTATTCGACCGTATTTGTCCAGGAACCAGTTCCCATACCTATACTCACCGATGACGATCTCTCCTGTATCGGCGATCATCGTGCTCCTGGTGATCTTTCCCTCTGCCAGAGCTGCCAGCGCCGGCACCAGCTTGTAAACCGACCCTGGTGCAAACTCTCCTGAGACCGCCCGGTTGAATAAAGGTTTCCTTTCACTGTCCTCTAACAACTCCGCCACGTCTTTAAAATCCCCACCATAGTCTGATCTTTTCCCCCCGGCAATGAACAGATTCGGATCGAATGATGGCAAGCTGACTAAGGCCATGATTTCTCCACTCACTTTTGCCACTACTCCAACGCCGCTTTTTCCGCTACTTTCCAGGGCACTTTTCAGCGCCACAAAAAGCTCTTTCTGTATTTCAAGATCGATATTGGTTACGATATTTTCTCCACTGACCGGTTCCGTTCTCGCCACTTCCTTATTTGTTTCCCCCTGCGCCGACTCTTCAACGATCACCTCACCCGGTTCCCCCCTTAGCTTTTGCTCATATGATTTTTCCAGACCGGCCTTGCCGACACTACTCTCCAATAAACAGTCGTTTCCACATACTTCTATATCTTTCTCACTCATTTTTCCCAAATAACCTGTAATGGCGGCCGCCATTTCTCCCGCCGGGTAGAACCTGACCATCTCCCCCTCCTTCTCGATATTCATCACCAAAGGTTTCCCTGTCCTGTCGGAAATAACTCCCCGAATAGGGATCAGCTGATCGGATCTAACAATATTCATCTCTGCCAGTTCCCTGAAATAACCACCCATCACCATAGTAAGAAAGAAGGATCTTGAAAGACCAAGTGCCAACATTACCGACACCAGCCCCAAGAGCAAAGGTATTCGTCTGCTTTCTCTATTCATTTGTAATTCACCTTAATTGATTCCGCCTTGTCCTCCCAACTGATCACCAAAAAAGTGGTCACCAAGATAAGCAAAGACTCAACAATATTCCATGAAAGCCCGAATAATTTGTCAAACACCAAGTTGGCAACAAGAGAGATCAATATTAGCCACCATTCTGACCCTCTTCGAACACCCAAGAAAAATGACACTGCTCCCAGAACCGCAACGATAAATAAACTTGGCAGTCCCACCGTAGTGGCCGAATAAACCGAAACCATCACCCCCACCAAAAGCCCCAACCAATAGATCCCATCCCAGTCTGTGAGCATTAGCAATAATGGCCAATACAAACCCCAACCCAAAACACCCTCTCCCAGGATGACTGCCACCCCTACGGCCACTATGGCTTTTATGTTATTCTTGTCTTGGTTCATGATCAGGGTCAATAAACTAATACTACCGCTTCTCGTCTCAATCCTACTATCTACTGTCGGAACTCTCAAGATTGGTCAAGACATCAACTCGCTTTTTAGCGTCGTCCTTTCCCCGATTACCTCACCATCATCCTTCATCAGAAGTCTGCTCAACGAAAACTTCGAGTTCTTCTGGCAACTACCCCAGATAAA
The DNA here is from genome assembly GCA_964541175.1 of uncultured Pseudomonadales bacterium. Lineage (GTDB taxonomy): Bacteria > Patescibacteriota > Microgenomatia > UBA1400 > MFAQ01 > CAIQPO01. The sequence continues at coordinate 8,581 of CAZIPD010000014.1, read as the reverse complement.
TCGGGAAAATCAAGATCTCAAAAAACAAAACGCCGCCCTACTCTACGAAATCCAAAACCTAAAAGACGCCATCACCGATCAAACGACTCTCGACAACGCCAAGGTTTCTTTCAAAGAGATCGTCCCCGTAAGGGTCATTAGTCTCGGAAAAACCATCTCAGCCACCACCAGCCAAAGTACCGACAAAATAAAACCCGGACAACCGGTTGTCTCCGGCACCATACTTCTGGGAATTGTTGAAAGCGTTTCTTCTCCCATCATCCAGATCATTCCGCTTGACTCCGAGAATCTCCGTCGCTTCCCCATAAAAACTCAGACCGGTCAAACCGGGATCTATCTTTTTGACGCCCGCACGCCGCAAATAATAGATCTCCCCAGTGAAAACCCCATCAATCTGAATGACTCCGTCCTCACCCTCCCCACCCAACTGGTACCTTCCGGACTGGTTGTTGGCAAAATAACCAGGATCATCTCCTCCCCCCAAGATCCTCTTCAAAAAGCGGAGGTGAAACTTGACTCACGATTCTCATCCACCACCTCAGACCTCATTATCATCACTTCTCCATAAGAAAACCGACCGGGGATTCCGGTCGGTAATAGCTTAATCGTCTGCAACTATCGCGATCAGTAAAGACGATACTACTGTCGCGAAGACCCAAAGTATAAAACAGCCCCAGAAGGCAGTGACAACCGTATCCTTCCCCGGGTCATAAACATACTGGAAAGACTTCCCGTCTTGGGCAAAAAGTCTGACGGAAGCATCACCCTCGACCAAACGCATCTCACTCGAGGTAAATTTCACGGTTTTTGTGTAACCGCCGGCGTACTCCTCACCTTCAAAGACCTGATCTTCTGCGATGAAAGTGAAAGCTTCCTCATTTTGAGCCTCAAGAGTCATCGCTCTCATTTCGGGAAAGCTAAGAACATCCCCTTCCTGGAGGGTCCCGTCGTCGTACGACTCGACCATTTCTGTCTTTGTCTTCCCTGCGTCCACCGCCAGAAAAAGAAAAAATACGGCAAATAGAAAGCCCAAAAGAAACTGGAAGAAAGATCTCATACTACCTCGCTCCTTGTGTTGTGCTGAGTTTTAACGAACTACGATGCCCAATTATACTCCAGGTCATCAGGCAAAAAAATCCCCCCTGTTTAAGGGGGGAAAGAAAGATTACCCGGCTCCAAGCCACAGGTACAAGAGAAGACAAATAACGAAGCTGCCGGCGTTCACTACACCCTGGACCGGGTCAAAGCTATTGGCCATACCACTGACCAGCTGATAGCTGATCCACTCCAGAAGCGGCCAGAGAAGCAATATCCCGGCAATACAGCCACACCCGACCGACATCTCCGACAGGTCGACCGTCCCCAATAGTGAAAGTACCCCTGCGATGATCGTAACCGCCACAACGATCCCCCAAATCCACCATGAAGCGGTCAGGAACCAACCCTCGACACCCACCATCTTGTTCAAAAAGGCGTCCATCCAGGCATTTCCTAAAAGCTCCGATCCACGCATCTGTATCCAAGCGATCAAAACGGTCAGAATATACATTTGGCCTCCTCAATTGAAATGTGCTTGGGTGTATTTTACTACAGACTAAATTCCCAACATCCTCATTCCCAGCTCCACCAAGATAAACGCTACCAGTGCCCCCGCCATCACCTGAGTGATCGAGTGTTTCCTAAGATACACCCTCGACCACAAGACCAATAGCAACACTACCATCAACCACCCGAATATCTTCCAGCCATAAAAATTATTAAGTAACACCATCAAAAATGCGTTCACTCCCGCATGGACCGAGATCTTCCAATATATGTTTACCACCATGAACACCACGGACACCACCCAGAGGACCATCAATAGCTTCACCAGAAATATCTGCCCCAACAAAAACACCGCCAATATCCCCAGTAAATGACTGGCGATCGAGAACTGATAGATCGCCTTTCTCTCTTCCTTCTTGGTAATATCCCAATCCGACACCTTTCCTTTTCTGATCCTCACCACAAAGTAAATTGCCGGAGCCAGAACATAAAAAAGAAAGATCAACAGTAGCGTTTGCAGCCTCATCGAAGGGTCGGCCAAGAACCACACCGACATTCCCACAGCCAAAGGGATCTCAAAAACGGGATCAAATGTCCTCGTGATTAACCAGGCAAACTTCCTCACTCTTTCATTCTACCTTAATCCGCCTACGACTCTTACCTTACCCAACAACTTGTCCTCTTCCAGTACCTTCGCACAACCTCTGACCACGGCCTCCATCGGGTTTTCCGTTACCCATACAGGCATACCCGTCTGCTCGGAGATCAGCTTATCAATTCCCCGAATAAGTGAGCCTCCACCGGCCATCACTAAACCTTTTTCCAATATGTCGGATACCAGATCGGGAGGAGTTTCTTCGATGATCAGGTGAATTTCTGAAAGGATCTGGTTTATGATCGGCATCATTGCCTCACGGATCTCCACACTATCAAGCTTCAGCGACTTCGGCAAACCATTCTCCAAGCTCCTGCCTCTGACCACCACCTGAAGAGGGTTCCCTTCCTTCTCCCGCTTTAGTGGGAAGGCGGAACCCACCGCTATTTTCACCTCCTCGGCGGTGCTTTCCCCCAACAAAAGGCTGTACTTCATTCGAACAAAATTTATGATCGATTCCGTCAATTCATCCCCTGCCACACGCAAACTCCTGTTCAACACTAATCCTCCCAAAGAGATGACTCCTATCTCACTTGTTCCCCCTCCGATGTCACAGATCATGTGCCCTTCGGCCTTTTGGACCGGCAGTCCGGCACCGATAGCCGCCGCCATTGGCTCCTCCACCAGGAAGGCTGCTCGAGCTCCCGCACTAAGTGCCGCCTCCTGGACCGCTCTTCTCTCCACTTCGGTGACTCCGGAAGGGATCCCAATAGCCACCCTGGGGCGCGGGATCTTGAATCCCAAGCCTTTGTAATACTCATGAACTTCCACCACATAGTGCTTAAGCATAGCCTCGGCGGCATCAAAATCGGCGATCACCCCGTCCCGCAGTGGCCTCACCACCTCGATATTGGCCGGGTTCTTCCCCAACATCTTTTTAGCCTCTTCCCCTATAGCCAGGATCTCCTTTGTTTTGATCTGCCTGGCCACGACCGAAGGCTGCTTGATCACCACACCTTTTCCGTGAACGTGCACGACAGTATTAGCGGTACCTAAATCGATACCTACATCAAGCGTCGCTAGTCTCCAAAGTTTTTCAAATAACATCAAATCTAAATGTATCTTATTACTGCCCAATAATACCAGAAAGTATCAACAAATGGACCATCAGGCTCTCGTGCCTCAATGACTTGACAAATTAGCCTCCCTGTGATATTATAGGCTCGTACTTTGAGATAATAGATAAATCCTTTTTCCCAAGCGCCCCCAAAAGGGGTACAAGCCTTAAGGAGGCCCAAGTGAAAAAGTTTTTGATCATTTCATTCGTAATCGTCACCCTCGCGGCTGGAGCTTTCTTGGGCATCATGCCCGGATCTCCCCGCCCCGGTGAGTGCGCCAACTTCCACCCGCACGCCGACGAGTTCGGAGGCGGAGAGGTGGTTCTTAAGGTGTTGGATTGGCTGGTCCAAACCGGCAACTTCAACGCTTGGACACTGAACGGGCGAACCCTCGTCCAGTTCATGTTCAACGGGAAACCATCCATCCTTATTTACGGCACCGGCAACCCCACCATGTTCATTCCCGAGAACGGCACGGACTACGTCCGCTCCCAGACTAGCGGGATGAATAAGATAAACGGTCAAAAAGGGTTAGACGCCGTCAAAGGCCACGTTGGGAACTGCCTGCGTACCAGCTACGCTCAATCCCTCGTCCCAGCCACGGTCTCGGCTACGGCAACATCGGTCGCCATTCCGGCATCCGAGATAAAGACCCTGGCCACCCTCCTGGGAGCACTTTTCCTAGGTGTAATCGTCCTGTTCGGTGGCCTACGCCTCCGGACAGCCTAAATCTATTCTCAAACCAACGCGGTCTTAAACGGCCGCGTTTTTTTGTGCCTCCCTTTTTTCCATCATCTCCCCCAACTTGGAGTCCACGGTTCCAATCCAATCTATAACACTATCACCGATAATATTGTTTTCCTTTAGCTGTCCAACATTTCTTTCAAATAGATCAATCACCGGCTCAAGCACCATAAATCTCTCTTCCACATCCTTGGGTGCCGCTTCTGAGGATACATAAGACTCAACCAAATTCCTCACTGGGGTCCAAAGAGTGCCCGGGATCATAGTTCTACTTTTCTCCAATACTTCCATTGCCTTGCCCAAGGATAGAAAATCCCCCTTCATTTCCTCCAAACCGGGCATTTCTAATTTCGCGTCCATCCCTACTACCACCTTTTCGGGAACTTCCACATTAAAACTCTCGAGAGAAGTTAGGTCGGTATCGTCATGACTTTCCTCAGCCACTACTTGATCCTTAAGGGCTACGTATCCCTTAATCTTTTCCAAAGTCACCTCGAACTGTGGTTTGGCAAAAAGTATCTCCGCTCCGTTTGGTTCTGTCATAGTCATATCATAAATCATACTCCCCCTATTCTGATAAACTAGACGCTAGCCTTATGAAGAACATCGAGACGGATTCCGTCTATGCCAAATTTGTCCGCTACGCTTTTTACGCCCTGTTTTTTCTCACCCCACTGATCCTCTGGACAAAATCCTCTGAAGTTTTCGAGTTCAATAAGATGCTTTTTGTCTATCTCTCCACCGCCCTCATCATCACCGCCTGGATCCTCAGGTCGATTCAGGAAAAAAAGTTCATCCTCAAAAGGACTCCCCTGGATATTCCCATCCTCATCTTTCTTGCCTCTCAAATCATCTCGACCATCGTTTCCATCGATCCTCATACCTCCATCTGGGGATATTACTCTCGTTTCCATGGGGGTTTGGCGTCAACCCTCTCTTACATTGCTCTCTTCTATGCCTTTGTCACTCACTTCTCGGGAAAAACCAGATCGATCACCAATGTCATCTATACCATCCTCGTCACCAGCCTGGTCGTTTCCCTTTATGGGATTCTCGAACACTTCGGTATTGATAAAGACGTTTGGATCCAAGACGTTCAAAATCGCGTCTTCTCCACTCTTGGTCAACCAAACTGGCTCTCGGCATATCTTGTCGCCTTGCTACCCATCCCCCTGATCCTCACCATCAATCAAAAGAACCGTTTGTACTCTCTACTCTTCGGCTCGCTTTCCCTTATCATTTTCATCACCATCCTCTATACCAAATCCAGATCCGGCATTGGCGCTACCGTCATTACTCTGGCTCTCACCCTTATTTACTTAAGCCTAAAAAATTTAAGATCGAAACAACGCCTTCTTCCCATCATCGCCATTATTCTCACCCTAACTCTCGGCACTGCGCTCATCGGCAGTCCCTGGACCCCCTCCCCGCAAGAGCTTCAAAAATCACTCTCTCTTGGCGGACCGCTTCTTCCCAATCTGGAAAAGTACCTCAACAAAGTTGGAGTCAGCTCCCAAATAAAACCTCTCGAAACGGAAAAACTTTCCGAACGGGAAAAGTGGCAAGTCGATCTGGAGTCAAAAGGCATCAGAGTAGGAGGATCTGACTCAATGGATATCAGGAACATTGTTTGGAAAGGTGCCGTTGAACTGGGGAAAAAATATCCCCTCTTCGGTCCCGGACTCGAAACTTTTGGCTACACCTATTACAACGTCCGCCCCCAAGAACACAACTTTCTTTCCGAATGGGATTTCCTCTATAACAAAGCCCACAACGAGTTCCTAAACTTCTTGGCGACATCGGGCTTTGTTGGTCTCTTTTCATACCTTCTCCTTATCGCCTCCATTTTCCTCGTTTTTCTCAAAGCCGTTAAAAATGACGAGGACCCCCTCCACGCCGCCCTGTTATTTGGTTTCATCTCCATCCTCATCACCAACTACTTTGGCTTCTCGGTCGTCAACATCGCCCTCTTCTTCTTCCTCTTCCCCGCCATCTCCCTAAGTCTCCGTCCCTCCTCTCAAAAGGAATTCTCACTAAAAATTGGCCACCCCACACTTCTTGCTACCCTGGCCATCTTCTTCGTTCTCTACTCGATGCTAAAAATATTCACCACCTGGTCGGCGGATATCGCCTATGCCTATGGTAAAAACCTCTCACTTTACGGAGCCACCTACCTCTCCGATGCCATTACCTCTCTTACCAACGCTGTTAATACCAACAAGAAAGAACCCCTCTATCTCTCCATCCTTGCCGAATCCCAAGCCCAAGCCGCCATGTATCTCAACGAGCAGATCAACTCTATGGACGCCTCCACTCCTGCCGAAACCAAAAAAAGATACCTCCTGGGGAGAGAGGAATATACAAAAGCAGCCCTCGATAATAGTCAAAAAGCTCTGACGATGAATCCTTACCACACCAACTACTACAAGTCCCGGGCCAAGGTCGGCATCTATCTTTCACTTATCGATCCCAACTACTACAACGACGTCATCACCACCCTCCTCAAGGTCTCCGAACTTGCCCCGACCGACGCCAAGATCATTTACAACCTTGGCATGGTCTATATGAACATGGGTAAATCCGATGAAGCCAAGGTAGCACTCCAAAAAGCCATCGATCTCAAACCCGACTATGCCGAAGCCCAAACTAAACTTTCAACCCTTCTGAACCCGAAATAACCCCCTCAAGCCCTAACGATGCAACACTACAGGATATTTGGTAAAATACTGAAAGTCTATGAAGATCCTCATTTCACCCGACCCCACTCTGAGAAAGGTCGCTCAAGACGTCAAAAAGTACGACAAGAAGCTTGAGCAACAGATCAAAGAGATGACGCTGGCCCTAAAGTCCGCCCAGGACCCGGAGGGTGTTGGTTTGGCGGCCACTCAGGTCGGCATTCTCAAACGCTTCTTCCTCCTCAATCTTCACAACCAGATCGAATGCTTCATCAACCCCGAACTTGTCGAGCAGTCCGAGGCCATGCTCTCCGATGTCTACAAGAAAAAGAAAGACCGCTGGCTGGAAGGTTGTCTCTCTCTTCCTATGATCTGGGGCTTTGTCGACCGTCCATATACCTCCGTCATCAAATATCTCACTCCTCACAATGGTAAGCTCATCCCTAAACTACGCACCTTCGAGGGTGTTGAGTCCTCATACGCACTACACGAACTGGATCACCTCAACGGTATTCTTTTTACCGACCTCATCCTCAAACAAAAAGGGGTGATTTTCCGCGAAACTCCCGATGGCCTGGTCCCCATTGACTCTATCTGACTAGTCTACAGAGACTAACCTTGTGCTGATGTAGTAATTGGCCCGGATAGCCGCTGTTACCAGATCCTCCTGCTCCTCGATCCCCACAACCGTATCATTAATCACCTGACGCTTTTCTTCCTCGCCTTTAAACTCGATCGCTCCTTCTTTAATTTCTTCCAATAGCACCTCATTATCTGCTATGGTCTCCAGTGCGTCATGGAACATGGCCGTGACCAAAGCTCTGGCACAGTGGACATTTTCCTCGCTCATATCCCCTCCATAGAAATTCTTTGTCCCGGCAACAAGTTCTTCCAACTTCTCCCTATCAAACCATTCTTCTCTTCCCGTTTTGTCAACGAACTCTTCTCCGTCGTCATCTGGGTCATTCATGTCAATCTCATCATCCCCCGTGTAGCCGTCTTCATCCTCGGGCAACTTTTTAAGACCGGCCAATACGTCCGGGTCTTCATATCTCTCTTTATCGAACTTGGCTAACACACCACCAATGTTATCCAGGTTATCAAAAAATTGCTCGTACTCTTTAATAGCCACCTGAAGGGCAATCCTGTTCTGCTCTTCGTCGGAAACAAGCTCCCTATACTCCGCCATGGAAATACCCGCCAACTCGGGGGTAGGTAATGATCTGGACTTGATGCTCTCCTCCCGATTCGCCGCACCTTCTTCTTTTTTCAACAACATTCCGTTTATTATATATCCAGATCATTCATTCCAATAAAATCCCCGCCGTTTTATGGCGGGGAATGAACTAAAGCACCTCTTCTAACCAAATGGAGATCATAACAATAAGCCAAATGGCTTCCAGGATGATGCCTATGACCATAAATAGTCCGGACATCGAATTATCCGATCCGAACGGATGATCGACATCGACCTGGATCGGTCGTTTCCCTTCAAAGAAAAAGGTTGTCGCTTCGCTTGGGGATTTCACAAGCGTCACTACGTCCTCGGAGTTTACCGACACCTTCCTGAAGAAATCACCGTCTTCGTTCGTATCCGAGTCGTATACCTGCTCATTAACGCTGATTAGGAATACCTCACTGCTTTCTACGGTGACCGTGATCGGTTCCGTTATCGATCGGTCAAGATACGAAGCGGTCATCACCGCCTCCTCGTCGACCTTCACTCTGACCTCATAACCGAACTCCAAAGCCGTACGATACGTCTCTGCCAAAGAGTAACTACATCCACCAAGGACGACCGCCACCACAAGGTAGATAACCAAAAACTTCAGAAAGGTCATTATTTTTCTCCTTTGAATGTGCTTTACTGCCCCATAGTTTATCACGTATATAATTGAACTGAA
>CAZIPD010000013.1:0-17326 GCA_964541175.1 uncultured Pseudomonadales bacterium | reverse complement strand
GTAGTTAAACGGTAGAACATGGCATTCGCATTGCTAAGATGGGGGTTCAATTCCCCCCGGGTCCACAAACAAAAATAAAAACAATATGCCCGACAAAATTCTCATCTGCCAAAACTGTAAAAAAACATTCGTCTACTCCGAGTACGAACAAACCTACGATGCCAAACTTGGTAAACAACAACCGGTATTCGACCCTATCTGTGCCAGTATCAAAGCCCAGGAAAAGAAAACTCCTCCAAAACCCACTCCACCACTCGGTTCTTAGCCCTTCCCCATCTTTTTCGTGAATTCCTCAAAGGTCGGTGAGTTCTGGTCACGCTCCGACCTAATGATCTTGTCCAAAGGCACATGTTTCTCCCACTGGACTGCCAGCTTGGGATCCATTGGATTGACGGCGTACAAGGCAGTGTCGGGCCTCCACAGGTCGTCTACGACATAGTTGTAGTCCATCTTGTCTGACAAGGTCAATATCGAGTTCCCTATCCCCGGCTCGATAAAAAGGGCCCCTCCAAGAACCTCTACCCCATCGGGTGTTGTACCGTAACCCAAATATACTTTGGATATCTTTCCAAAAGTCCTGGACCCTATTCTGCAATCGATCAAATACGAAACCGCCAGACCGGAAATTACTGTTACCAACTTCGCCCAAGGCTCTACATGGAATCCCCGCAAGGTCCCGTATGACGACTTAGAATGGTTGACTTGTTTACCGACAAAGTCATATCCTGTCAATATTTCTATCTCCGGAAAACGGGCCACTTCTCGAAAACTTCCCCTAGAGTCTCCTTTGGTAGTAGATAAAATATGGAACAGCCCACCAATTTCCAGCTCCTCAACTTTTGCCGATAGACCCGCTTTTGCGGTTGTTTTTTCCTGTTCTACTTTTGTCGCCAGATCGGTAAGAAAATCTTTCCCTTCTTTATCCATCTCTCGCTCTTTCATTTCCAAGGCGACCTGTTTTGTTTCCTCAACAATCCACAATGGTAAATGGGCGAGATCAAAAATTTCTCCCTTGACACCTTCGGAAGTCCTCGAGAATCTCTCAAAAACCAACTTGTCCTCACCGTTAACTTTCATTAATACCAACTTCCACGACTGCTGGATCCCCTTGTCTTCAATTGTTACATTCCACGGCAAACCGGTGATCAACTCGATCCCCTGCCAGCCGGCTTTTTCTACACTGACCAGGACATCCCGGGTTCTACCGTGTCTTAGGTCGCAAAACTCCCTGTGGAACCAATATCTGTCCGCGTCCCTCATCTCAGTCACCTGATAACTGGCGTTTTCTATTGGTTTGATCATTTTAGACTTTCTTTAAATTCTTTTAAGCTCATTTCTTTCTTCTCTTCCTCTTCTCTTGAGTGCTCGGCGCTCTTGGGTATGTTGAAACCAAGGTTCGGATCAAAAAGATCCAGTGTCCTGTTGTTATCGAACTTGTTATACGGTCGATCACCGACACTGTGGGTTAGAGCATCTCCGTTGACCGGAACATATGCGTCAATGACACCCTCGGGAACAAGTACGGAGCGTCCGATAGCCTCTTTACCGTCACCCAAATAGAACTCGTGGGTCTTCCCTAAGTCCGGACCCGGTCTCATATCTATGAGCATATAGAACATCGTTCCCTTCAAGACGGTCACCAACTTGGACCTGCTTTCCATGTGACCTCCCCTGACAATTCCTTCCGGAGACCAGATAGCATACATGCTTCTGGGCTCGATCTTATACCCAAGAAAATATGACAGTTCGGCAAAATCCGCCGTCTCCATCACCCAACCATCGGGCATACTTGGATACTTGACCGGATTGATCACCACCGTATTGGCTATCGGCAGCGTGACATATTCTCGAGGTCCCGTTTTTTGAGATGTCATATTTGGATATATTATATCTTGAAATCAAGCTTCTTATAGTTCCCCACCACCGCAATGGCCATATTCTCCTTCTTGAATACCGTCTCTGAGAGCTGTTTTACCTCATCAAGGGTTACCCCGTCAATATTCGCCAGGATCTCTCCGGGAGTATGGATCTTCCCCTCGAACATCAAGTCCTCAAGAGCATTCCCCAGCACCTCCTCGGGTACGTCGAACGCCAGTGATAGTCGACCTCTGAAAGTGTCCTTGGCTACACTCAACTCCTCATCCTTGATCACCCAGCCATTTTGCCCGGAAAGACCCGTACAGATGTCTACGATAAGCTCAACTGCCTCGTTCAGCTTGTCCTTAGGTAACCCTGCCCCGACCATTACGTCTCCTACATCTTGGAATTGATCGGTTCCCGATCTGATCGAATAAGCCCAACCCCGTTCCTCACGTACCTCTTTCATCAACCTGGACAACCAGCCATCTCCCAATATGATATTCGTCAACTCCAAAGCGTACCTGAGTTTGTGCGTCAGCTCAATTCCCCTAAAGCCTACAAACACTGCTGCCTGATCGAGCTTTCTGGGAATTAACTTGATTCTGGGAGATTCCTGGAGCCCCCATTTGAAGACGTCCTTCTTGGGAGCTTTCCTGCCATCATCGATCAGTGCCGCCATCTCCTCCTTAATAATCTCCAGCACTTGTTTTTCGTCTCCATAGTCCCCCACAACTCCAACGATGATATTCTCTGCCACGAACCACTTCTCAAAATATTCTCTCAAATGCTCTACGGTCATACCCCCAAGGCTCTCCACGGTTCCGATTATTGGTCTACCCAAGCTAGTCTTCCCATACAAAAGCTTGACCATCTCTTCGGCCGCTTTGCTACTTGGCCTATCCTCATACATGTGTAATTCCTCCAATATTGTGCCTCTCTCCTTGTCAAAATGTTCTTTCGGAAGCAGAGGCTGCGTGATCACCTGACCCACGATCCGTACCGCCCGTTCAAGGTGTGTTTTGTCCATCTTTACCCAAAAACCCATCTCGTTTTGTCCGGTGTAGGCATTAAAAGCTCCACCAACCTCCTCAACGGCAGTATTGATGTCATACATTTTGGGGAACTTCTCTGTCCCCTTGAACACAAAGTGCTCCAAAAAGTGGGCACTTCCGGCCTCCTTATCATTTTCTTCTCTTGATCCCGTACCTACCATTGCCCTGACGGTCACGCTCTCACGCTCCTCCTTTACCAAGACCACTCTAAGCTTGCCGAGGCTGAATACTTTTGGTTCAAATCTCATATCCATATTGTAACTCATCCATGCCTCCAAGATTGACAATTACTATAAGTCATGCTTTAATACACCATTCCAAGTTTCAGCACGTTAAAAGGAGAAACATGAGAAACGATAGTGACATTCCCGCAACTTTAATATCCATTGTCCTAGCAATCTTTATCTTATTAATGATACTCTTACCACTGGATCTTTCCGAAGCGCCCAAGACCATCCAGCCGGGCGATAAGATCACCGTCCTTTCGGGGAACACCGTCATCCTGGACGGGAAACCCTGCCAGGAGAACAAGGCCGGGTTTGTGAGCCTAACAAGCCCCGAGGGGAAACAACAGTGGCACAAGTTGCCTCGTTGGTTTTTCCCATCATATAAATTGATCAGTGTCATCTACCCGGATGGCACAATTGAGTGGGTCAAGGAGTCTCTGGTTGTTAAGCCAAGCCAGGAGCTCCTCCTCTGCCCCCCAAAATAGAGCCGATCGACCCTCCCTAACCGGAGGGTCATTTTTTTACCGTCCAAACCTGGTCACCGTCGGAAATCACCTCTATCGTACCCAACTGATCGGTCCTCACTATCCTTGCCCCAACAGCATCCAAACGCATCAGAGTATCGCTGGTTGGGTGACCGTATCTGTTCTTGGCTCCAACGGAGATTACGGCCAATTTTGGGCTTACTGCCTCCAAGAACTCTTTTGTCGAACTAAATTTTGACCCATGATGCGCTACTTTCAAAACATCGCTTTTCCCAATCACTCCCTGACCTATGAGTGCCAATTCCTCCGTCTCTCCTATGTCTCCGGTGAACAGACCTGAAAACTTCAAATACCCCACCCTTATTACCAAAGAGCATTGATTATCCTTCTCACACTCCTCGAAGCTTCGACTTAATATGTCAAAATGTAAATTACCAAATCGAACAGCATCACCTTGGCCGGCTTTTCTTATCACCCTCTCAATTTCATATCCCCTCTCAACACCGGACATCGCTCCGGTATGATCACTGTCCGGATGGGTCAAAAAAACTACCTCCAATCTTCTGTCCCAAAATGGGATGTGTCTGGACAGGCACTCCAATATCGCTCCTTCATCCTCACCCGTGTCGATCAATGCCTGAAAATATCCCAGTGTTACCAACGCTCCGTCCCCCTGACCGACATCGCAGAATATTACCCTCAACTTTCCGTCCGGCATCTGTATCCAAGTCCAGACCGAAAGCATCAGCAAGATCAGTACAACCCAGACAACGTTTTTCACAAGCTCATTCTACCCTTACTAAAAAATTCGATCACTACTACCACCCAATGAGCCGCGGCGTATAAAAACGGCGCCGTCAAAGGACCAAATATCAACGTGGCCATTCCCAAGATCATTATCACGCTCACCAAAGGTAAAACCAAAAGATTGCTCAACAATCCTACTATGCTCACCCTACTGAAATGCCACCAGATGATCGGTGCGGTAGTCAACATCGTCGCCATCGTGGTCATCAAACCACTCCTATCCAATAACTCTATCAATCTATTTGTTTTCATAACAAACAACTTCATAATTGCCGGGTAAACTACCATCAACCCCACACTCGCCGCCATGGACAATTGAAAACTGGCATTTATAAGCTCCAGTGGATTGATCATCACCATTATCCATCCCGCCAATAGAAGAGACCACCAGCTGACACTTCTCCGTCCCCACACCTCTCCTAAAAGCATCACCCCGGCCATTATCGAAGCTCTGACCACCGGCGGGTCTCCACCCGACAGCAAGGTATACATCAGTACCGTGATCAATGTGATCGCCACCGCTCGAGGTCTCTTAACTATCCAAAAAAGCAGGCTCATCACTGCCCCAGCCACCAGCATCACATTGTATCCACTCGCCACTATAATGTGTATCGTACCGCTATCGATCATCGCCTGATATGCGTCCTTTGATAATCCTTCCTTATCCCCTGTTATCATCCCGGAAACCAACCCCGCTTCGAACGAGGGCAATATCCGCTCAAATCTATGCCTGATTTTTTCACGAATTTTTTTAAAAAAGCCTGGGACGCGGTCAATAAAAACATCTCTTTCTCCTCTCTTCTCTAAAACGTCTATTATCGCGCTAGTTAGCCTGATTTGCCCAAAAAACACCTCTGTCACTCCTCTATCGGTAATGCCAATTATACTTATTCTGTCCCTTTGTGAAAATGAACATTTGCCTTCAATTTCAAACAAAAATCTACCTACCTCAGCTTTACAGTTCGATATACTTTGTTTGATTTTGATAACGTCCCCCACGACCCGCACCCTTCTTCCTTCTTCTATTAACAGACCGTTAATTTGAGGTACGATTAGCCTCAACTCGAAAAGGATTAACAAAAAAATAAGCCTGAAACTCCAAAACCTTGTCATCACTAATATGCCGAGATCTCCTCTCTGATCTTCTCCAAAATTGAGCCTGAAATGACCTTTTTCTCAACCAATTCGTCTACGCTCGAGTACGGTCGATTGTCGATAATTGCTTTAGCTCTCGTTGGTCCAATACCCTCCAGGGTATCTAGTTCTTTCTCACTGGCAGTGTTTATGTTTATGATTCCTTTGGTATTTTCGAGCCCGGCATACCCCAACGCCGTATCGCTTTTACCGATTATTGGAACGTAAATCTTCTGTCCGTCTTTCAATACTTGAGCCAAGTTGAACATTTTGGCGATCAACTCTCTATCCGCGGCCGATGATAGTCCTCCGGCTGCCATTAAAGCGTCCTTCATGCGAGACCCGGAAATTAATTCATAAACACCTGGATTTTCAACACCACCACCAACATCAACAAATATTTTTTCTTTACTTACCTCTTCATCATTTGATAAATACTCGACTTGAACTTGACGGCTTTCTAGAATACCTCTAAAAAGGCCGGTAATAATTAACAACGCTCCAATAGACATCGATGCGATCAAAATCCATTTACGGGATATCACTTCATCAATTAATTTTTTCATTCCGTCTGTTTATCATTTTACTCCATTTTCTATATCCCTAAGATTTTGTAAGTTTTCACACATCCGAATTGTATCTTAAATAATTAGCTTAACCTTTGATCTCCGTAAAAACAAACAATCACTTAACCGGATTCCCACCTAAAAAAATCTCAAGTTCAGATAATATTCTTCGCATGAATATGTAATCACATCAATAATGAGAGTGATAATTTTAGAATACAATATATCAAATAATTCCGCATACCTAATTATTATTTCCGCACATTCCCGCTAGGCTCGTCTTACGCATAGCAGACCCGGCTTGTTGTTTTTCACCCCCCTGCTATGAGATACCTTATTCTCTTCTCTGTTTATTATTCAAATAACAAATTTTGTCGTGCTATATTTTGTCTTTAATTTTTCTAGTATTATTAATGTATGAATCGCCCGCATATTCTTCAGACAGCCATGCTTTTCGTCGCCGTTCTTCTCATTTTTCTTTGGTCAAACACTCCCATGCTTGCTTCATTCAATCTTCAGCTTACCGGAGGCCTCACATTGCTCTATTTCGTCTCCAAGATGTTCCATACGAGTAAACAATCATCTGCCATATCCGGCATGCTTTCTACGATCATTTTGACTACCATCACCCTTTTACTGGTCTTCTCTACCGGCTCAGCCACATCTCCATTGTTCTTTTTGCTCGACTTCCTCCTAATAGCCCTGGCTCTCCTCTTCCAACCTTTCCAAGCAGGAGCGGTCTCTCTTCTCTTAATAGCCCTGTTTGTCTGGCAAAATCTCGACCGGCTGAGCTCGGAAGTCCTCATAAACATTCTCAGCCTCGCTTTTACCACTCCACTGGCAATTCTTTTTGGCAATACCTACCTCGCCAACCTCGCTCAAAAAGGCAGGATTCAGATCTTAAGTGAAGCTCTCCGGGAAGAAGAGACCGATTCGCTTCTCTGGGTATCCACCTCTGCCAAGCCTACTCTCTCCACCGTCATTAACTCCGTCTCCGACCTAGTGATTTATTTCAACTCCAAAAGTGAAAATGTATCCTCGATCCCTTCGGGACTAGTGGAGAAGTTAAAGATCATTCAGCAAGACTTGATCACTCTTTATTCATCTACTTCCGCCTTTGAAGAGTCGATTCAAGAAACATCCGATAAGACTGAAATAAAAAGCTAAAACATGGCTCATTCTTCGGGTTATATCAGCCCTCTCCAGCACAACGAACGACTATATCACCTGATTCATATTGACCATATCGCAACCAATCAGAAGTCCTATCTCAAACCTATATTTCTCCCAATAAAACCCAAAAAATCCCTCTAATATATCCAAAATGAAATATTCTTATCTTATATTCTTCACTATTTTCTTTATAATTTTCACAATATTCACCCCCAACTCCTCCGTTGCGGATTTTCTTTTCTCCAACTCTTTCAATATCGAAATGAGCACCGTGAATATAGGCGGAGGTCAGCTAAGATCCCCCTCTTATGAAGTCGGATCGACCATCGGTCAAACTATTCAAGGACAATTTGGACTGACCGGATTCTTGGTTAAAGCCGGGTTTCAGTATATTCACCCACTCACTCCATTTACCTTCACCATTTCAAACCTTGATATCAATTTTGGCAGTCTGGTCCCGGGAACCCCATCAACGGGTACTACTATATTAAGTGTCACTACCGGAGCTGCTTTCGGTTACGCCGTAAAGACGGTTGCCGACCACGCGCTAAGAATAATTAACGGTGTCCCCACTATTCCCAATACCTCCTGCGACCTGGCCTCACCCTGTACCATCACCGATGCCACGGCCTGGACGGATAACGCCCGATACGGTTTTGGATATAACATGGCCGGTGACGATGTCGATACCGGTGACTTCGTCAACTCTACGTATTACAGACCCTTCCCCATGCAGGGGGTCGACTCTCCGTCAACCGTTATGTCCCGTTCCGGAGTGGCCACGGACTCAAGTGCTACCGCAACATACAAAGTCAATGTTGCAGGTTCTCAAGCGGCCGGGACTTACCAAAATAATATCCAATATATAGCTATACCCGCATTCTAATATGGTCAAACCTCTCTCACTTTCCCTTCTCATCACCCTAATCTTTTTTTTATCCTTTGGTATTAGACCTTTGGAGGCGGCCGATATCAGCCTCTCAATCCATCCACCACTATTAAAGGTGGTCATCAAGCCGGGAAGAAACATTACTCAAGTTTTCAAGATCGAAAACCGCTCCGCAGAAACCAAGACCCTTATAGCCAGACTCGTGCCGTTCACCGACGCCGATGATATCGGAAACCCCAATATTGACCCGCGTACAACCGCTCCCTGGCTCGGCTATTTCACTCTCGCCAACTCCAAAATCCAACTGGATCGACCATTTGAACTCAAGGCAGGACAGTCCGACCAGCTTGTCCTCTCGATCAGTATTCCCTCAACGGCACCTCTCAAGGATCTTTATGCCACTCTACTCGTCACCAGCTATGCCAACACCATCGATTCTCAACTCCAAGGATCGGCAGTCAGTGCCACGATCGGCAGCAACTTACTAATAAGTGTCAGTACCCAAGCCTCACCATCCACGATACTCAAGATCACCGACCTTCTCCCCGAACCGGGAAAATATATCAAGATCGGTGACTACTATTTCATAGACAACATTACTCCCCTATATTTTTCTGCCATAGCCAAAAACGAAGGTGAGTACACCGCCGAAACAAGAGGCGTGTTCCGTATCGAACGCAATGAGCAGAATCCCGTAGACCTTCAGTCCGTTCTACCCCAATATGTTCTTTCTCATTCTCAGAGAAAACTTGGAACTATTAATGACACCGGATTTAACTTCACTCCGGGATTCAACATGATTGGGTATCACGCAGTAAGAATAGATATCCGCTCGGAAAATGCCAACGCTTCCTCAAAAATAGATATTATTTTCTTCCCCGGGAAAATTTTCATCGGCATAATTGCCGCTATCATTTTCCTCAAAATCATTATTGGAATTAGCAACTCTCCCAATATTGAGAACCTTCTTGACACCACCACATAACAGTGTCATATTTGAAAGAGAATGAAGAATATTAAATATATTTTGGTATTTTTGTCTATCCTGAGTTTGGAGCTGGTCAGCTTCCTCTATCCGGCCACCACCGACTCGGCTAACCTCACCCTGGTGAAGGACACTCTTCAATCGTCTCGTCTTTCTTTCTATGGCCGCGTCAAATCTCCCACCGCTGTCGGCACCTCTATCGTCTACATCTACACCGTCGCTTCTGACCCGAAAAATTCGATCTCCACAAATAACTTAGCCCCGGGAGATGCCATCGTTATCGGCACTGGTGCCTACACAGTTGCCGCCATTATCGACGCCGATCAATTCTCCATCACCACCTCGCTCGCCGCCGGTGACGCCGACGACACCGACCCTATCTACGTTCGCCAGAAGCCTCAACACGTGGTCACTTTCACCACTGCCTCGGCAGTTCCCAACGGATTTTTTCAGATCCTGGTCAAAGGTACCGGTAATGATAATATCCCCGACTCCGACGGTTTCGACTTCGGCAGCGGCACCGTAGACGTCACCGCTTCACCGGCAGCAGGGTACGCTTTCTCAAATAACGCCGCTACCGTCTCTGGTGGTACTGGTTGTACTGCCGGCTACCACTGTTTTGAGTACCACTACTCCGGCAATGGAGCCTCAGGCACCCCGATGAGTTTTACAATTGGTAACACCAATGGCACAAACACCCCCCTGGCTCCCGCTCCCAAGTCCGGACATGTCGTAGCCACAGCCGATACATATACAGTCATTGTTAAAAATTTTGTTAACTTGGCAGACCCTACCGGCACACCGCTTGATCAAACCAGCGCTTCTATCGCAGTTATTGAGTCTGTCAGAGTTACCGCCACAGTTGATCCTTCTATTACCTTCACCATTGCCGGTGTCGCTAGTGCCCAAACGGTTTGCGGTACGGGGTCGACCACGGATATCGACACCACCACGGGTGTCAATGCTCCCCTGGCAGTACCCTTCGGATCACTTACACTCAACACCTTCAAGACCGCCGCTCATCTTTTCACCGTTTCCACCAACGCCACCAATGGTTATGCAGTCACCGCAGTTGAAGATGATCAGCTTGGTGTAGGTGGAGGAACCACTCCATTTATTATCGATACCGATTGTGACACTGGAACCTGTACTCATACTGCAGAACAAGACTGGGGCACGGCCACCGGTAATCCGGGATTTGGATACTCTCTCGGAGCAGGAACCGGCTCAACCATGGAGTTCTCTAACGCCAACACCTTTAAGACTAGACAGTTCGCCGCTGTCGCGGACGCGGAAAGCCCTCAAAGAATCATGTACAGCACGGGCGTGTCGAATAGTCACACAGGTTACATCTGTTATCGTATCTCCGTAGACGCCACACAGGCAGCCGGTGACTACGAAAACTTGGTCACCTATACTGCCACAGCTACTTTTTAAAATAGCATTAATAACTAACTGCCAAATAAATGCCCGCCCAATCCCCCTTTATAAGAAAAATCTCTTTCATAGTTTTTTCCTTTAGCCTCTTATTTATTGTTAGTCAAAATTCCGCCTTAGCCCAATCAACTATCACCGCCATTCCCACTAGAGTCGACCTCAGCGCCGACCCGGGACAAACCGTCACGGCAGAATTAAAAGTCAGAAATGACTTCACCACCTCACAAATCTTCTCCGTCAACCTGGATGACTTTGTTGTCTACGATTCCATCGGCACCCCTGTACCGGTAACCTCTACTGCCGGTAATCGCTGGTCACTCAAATCATGGATCACCGCTCCCACTCTCGTTCCTGTAGATGCCCATGGTACACAGATCATTAACCTTACGTTCAGAGTTCCTCTAACTGCCCTCCCAGGTGGTCACTACGCCATGATCACCTATCAACCAAATCCTGACGTCAAGAAAGGTGATCTAAAACAAACGGCAAACCTCATTGGCCAAAGAGTCGGCACCCTTCTCTATCTAACCGTCAACGGTCCCATCACCCAGAAGGCTAACCTCACTAAATTCATGACCGATCAATTTATTGAGCAGGGTCCTGTAACCTTTGAAGCCAGTGTCCAGAATCTCTCGGATATCCATGTCAACCCAAAGGGAGTTGTTTCTGTCTACAATCTTCTGAACAACAAGGTAGCAGAGATCCCCGTCGAGGTTGGTAATGTCTTCCCCGAAGTGAATCGCGACTTCTCCGTTATCTGGAATCAGAAATGGGGTTACGGAAAATATAGAGCCGATATCGAGTTGGCTTACGGCACCTCAGGAGGAGTCCTCAGAAGCTCTATCTATTTCTGGCTCTTCCCCATCCGCCTCATCATCTACATCCTCATCCTCATCATCTCTATCCTTGTCATCTATATACTTCTTAGCCGCCGCGGCAAGAAACACCAAGAGGAGCTGGAACGAGAGGTCGCGGAGCTCAAGAAAGAGTTGCATAACATTGAGGAAAAACAATGATTTCCCAAAGTGAAACTGAAGGTAATCATTTCCCTTCTTAGTTTATTCACTCTCTTTCCATTCCCAGGATTAGTAATTGCCCAAGATGCGGTCCCCGTTTCCGCCAGTATTCCGGAGCAATCTTTTAACCCTCCCACGCTCATTTCCCCCGCCGATAACTCGGTCACCAATAATCCGCAAACTCCCTTTTCCTGGGAAAGACCCGATCCTCTTCCTGCCACATCGCTGGATCACTACGACTTATATATCGATGGAGTTATCTTTGCTCAAGGGGTATCTGACGGTCTCGCCTTACCGTCGGAATATTACTTCTACATCGTCGAGCGCACCGATGACATCTTCAAGGTCTATCCCAAAACCAGCCTCTCCGAAGGGTATCACACCTGGAAAGTGATCGCCTATACCTCTGCAGGTACTTCTGCCGAATCGACTATCTGGACTTTCTACGTCGACTCGATCGATCCTTTCATCAAACTCGTCTCTGTCGATACCGGCAGCCTGAACTGGGATTCCCGTGATCTGACCACAATCCCTTCGGAAGAACTTAGATATATATATGTTACCGAGGACCCCCTCCTCAAAGGAGAAGTAGAACCCGGAGCCAATCTCCAATTCACGCTGCTCTGCCCCATCGATATTACCGACTGCACCAGCCTGACACAAACCTACAATTACCCGGACGGAAAATTCCAACACCGGTTTTACGATCTGCTGCCCAACAGGACCTACACCGTGTATCTCACCGTCACCGATGCCGCCGGTAACGTAACCAACTTTCCGGTCTTTTACCTGATCCACCTATCCGGGTTTGCAGGAATATTTCCTCCACCCCCGGGCATCTCGACCCTAGTCCCGGGAGGTATACTGCCCACTCCTCCCGTACTCCCCATTCCGATTACGGGAGAAGAGCCGCCTATCGTTCCTGAAACATTCATTCCTGAGCTCTACACTCCTGCTGAGTTTCTGCCCGTACCGCCAATAGCTCCAACCCCACCACCTCCAAAGCCGGAAATAGCTCCACGGCCACTCAGCTACCTTCCTCTGCTCATGCTTCTTCTGGTCTTTGGTCTACCGCTCCATCTTGCATTAAGCCAATTCGCAACAGCCACCGGGATCTCGCATACACACAAATTCCTCCTCATCCTTCTCTATCCCTTCATCGGCAAGAAGAAATATATGACCCAACCTTTCACCACAATAGATATCCACGATACTCTGATCACCTACAAACCCTTCTCAATAACAATAAGCGACATCTTAGGTCAATACTCTCTACCCGAACCGATTCCCAAAACACTTTTCGTAAAAGCTACTCACAGCGAAAGAGATTTCAAGCCGGCGATCATTCCTGGGGAAGTATTTCGGAATATCTGTCTTTACTTGATACCCACACCTCACAAGAGCAAGCTACAAAGGCTCCGGAGCACATCCATGACAGTAAGGTCGATCCCGCTTTCTATCGGTATCTTAACCTCTGCTACTGCCTTGGTACTTATTCCCTCCCATGGATTGTTGATCTACCTCTACCTTTGCCTACAAGCGACCTTCTCCGAATACGTCTACCCAAAGATCTCTCGCTAATTCCAGAACCATCCTCATCTATTTCCAAAGAGTCTCGTCTAAGAACATGTCACTATGAGTGCTAGACGATTATCGACACTACTTAATGATTTCATACCACAAGTGGTAAAGAGATAAATCTTGTTTGTGAATAAAAGGGATTAAGGATTAGTTTTGATATCGGTATCAATTGACGTATCAAGTGTCATTCTATGGCATTCTATGACCTTTCAAAACATAAAAATTAAGAATGACTTAAATAAATTAGTCAGCTTAAAAAATTTAAATCTCGTTAGCAATAAAAAAAATATTCTTAAAAAAATATTTATAAATATAAAAAGTTCCAAAATCAAAGATAAATAGTTAATTCTCACTAAAAAGACCCAAAAAAATAAATTAGATTCAAACAAGAACACATGATATAAGACCATATCAATAGGTAATATTCATGAAAACTAAGTAAATATAGTAATCCGCAATGTATACGAAGAATTAATGCCTATTTCCGCATTATCAATATATTCTCCGCATTTATCCGCAAGCATCAATCTAAGCTATTAGTCAAATATTACTTTCCCCAGCTTTGCGAAACACTGTCTTATCGACATCTCAGTCCCCTGTTGACAACTCTCCTCTGTCTTATTATATTAGTATATAGACGTCTAATATCGTCTAATTTGAAGCTACACGAATGTTATCAACACTTGTTAATAAATGATCATCAACGATTACTCTCAGAGCACGAATAATTCATCTTCTACCTCTTTCAAGGACGTTCTGATCGCCGGAGCCGTGGTCATATTACCAGTTCTCTTTCTGTTACTTCTCTCAGCACAATAGCAATCCTAAGATAAATGAGCCTGCCAACCCCTCAAGAACTCCTAAAACACTTCTCAAGCTTCCTTATCGAGGCAGGACTCTCTGCTGTATCCGTAAAGAACTACCTCTCCGACATCAGACACTTTCTCAATTTCATCAATCAATTGGCAATGTCCCCATCACCTTCAATTGGTGAGGTATTTCAAAGCCTCTCAAAGTATGTCAATCTATATACTGACTACCAGCACTCGATCTTCACACCGGTGAACTCGATCAACCGTAGATTAGCCTCAATTAGGCGCTTTTCTACGTTCCTTTTCACAAAATATTTCACTCAAGCTCAATTAATAGATCACAATATATCAATCAACCCTGTTACAAAACTACCGGGTCTACCGGTCAACACACCACCCTCCCCCTCAACCACCGGAAATGATGCTATCCAGAAGATCCTCATCCAATTTAGGTCTTTTTTAGAGACTCAGAAAAAGTCCCGTTCTACTGTTAAAAATTACCTATCCGACCTCAATCACTACCTTCACTGGAGTGCCAACGATACTCCATTCACAACACAGTCCCTTGAAAACATTGTCTCCGAAAATCAACTATCGGCTTACATCGTTTACCAAAAACTTAGTCACACCAGCAATTCACTAATATCTAGGCGTCAATCGTCTGTGAAAAAATTCGCCAAATTTTGTTTTGAAGAGAAATATATTCCACACGACCCTTTCGAAAAACAGGTTTTCATTTCTCCACTTTCCCCTCTTTCGTGGCTGGAGAGACTTACAAAGCGCTCTAATGTTCAAGAAGAGGATAAACGACCATCACGTCTAAAAAGAATATATAAAAAGTATAATGAGCTCCCCTTTACACCATATCTGCACCTTGCCATCCTCGTTCTTGCCACCTCTGCCATGGCCATATTTGCCTACGACCAGATAATAAGTGCCGTCTTCCCTACCCAAGCTACCACAGCCCTGAACAGACCAACCCGCCAACTATCTTTTCAGGGTCGTCTGACCGATTCAGGAAGCACACCGATCACTACGGCCACCAACGTTGAATTCCGACTGTATGACGAGCTTACTGGAGGCACACTACTCTACTCTTCCGGCACTTGTTCCGTCTCTCCTGATCAAAATGGTATCTTCAATACCCTTATCGGCAACGTCACTTGTGGTGCGGAAATACCCGCCGGCGTATTCTCTGATAATCAGAGTGTTTTCATAGAAGTTCAAGTTGCCGCTGAGACACTCACCCCCCGTCAACAGATCGCCACCGTCGGTTACGCCCTAAACTCCGAAACCCTCCAGGGGTACCCCGCCTCTCCGTCCGCCACCGAGAACACCATTCCGGTAATGAACAATGATGGCGACATCCTCCTTGGCTCTTTCTCCCCCGATATTATTTCTTCTTCGGGTACTTTTAACATTGAGGGTCAAACACTTACCCTAACTACTACAACCGGCTCAGGTGGCAACATCATCATTCAACCGGACACTGCCGGAGCCGGTAACGTTCAAATCCTCACCTCAGCTGCCTCAGGGGATCAACTTAGGATCCAAAACGCCAATCTCACCTCCGGCAATCTCATTAGTGGCTATATCGGCAACAACACTGACTCGGGAGGCTTACTGGCACTTTCCTCAGGTGCCTCAGAAGCAGTCAAGTTCTCTGTTAGAGCCGATGGACAGACAAAAATCAACACCGATACCACCCTGGCAGACGGAGCACTCATAGTAAATCAAGCGGGAACAGGTGATGTCTTCGCTGCTTCAGTATCGGGAACAAACAAATTCGTCATTAAGAATTCAGGGAGAGTCGGTATAGGAAACACAAATCCTTCTTACAATCTGGATTTAACCGGCAATCAACATATTACCGGTTATTTAACTGGTCAATGGGTTAGTGGTTCTGGATATACACAGGGAATTGGCTTTATTAACAACTCTACAGATTATTTTGCTATGCATCTTAACGGAGGATACGCCAGAATAACAAATAGCTATGGGAGTGGTCTTATCATTACCAATGAAGATGCTCAACCAATAATGTTTAGTACGTCAAACACAGAAAGAATGAGACTTACAGCAACTGGAGAGCTTGGCATTGGTGACACCACTCCGGATGCTCCCCTTGATGTTGTAGGAGATGTATACATTTCAGATGGTCTCTCTCTCTTTGAAACAGCCGTCTCTGATGGCACGGTAGAAGCAACACGGTTCTGTACCGGAGATGGAGAGACTAACTGTGTTACGGACTTCTCTTCCATCATTGCCGGATCAGGATACTGGTCAAGATCAGCTGGTACTCTCTACCCCACCAATATCACTGATTCTCTAAATCTTGGTGCTACTGCTACTACTTCTGCTCTCGTTCACCTTGCGGGAACTGCTGGAGAGAACTCATTTTTCAATACAGGAAATGTGGGGATTGGCACGACCAATCCAGGTTCCAAGCTAGATGTCTCCACCTCAACGAGTTCCGTCGTTTCCGGACTTCGTCTTGTCAATACCCTTAGCACCGCCGCCGGTAGTCAAAGTATCGAATGGCGAAACACCGCCGCTACAAATTATATGGCATCAAGAATCTACGCTGATCTCGGAAGTGGTGGAATTGACCCAAGGATGTATTTCCAGCTTGGTGATTCCGTAGCTACACCTGGATGGACTTCTGTAATGACACTAACAAATGGCGAGGTAGGCATAGGGACGACAGATCCGGATAGTAAACTAGAGGTTTCAGGAGCAGGGTCTTCGCCCTCTCTTGTTTCAGATACAGGAATCTTTAAAATCTCATCAGCTGTCTCACCAGAATTAGCAATCGGAGGCTATGTAGGTACTCCTTACGCAATTTGGATGCAAGCAAAAAGATCAAGCAATGATGGAAGCACCTACCCGTTGGTATTTAACCCATTGGGGGGAAACATCGGTATCGGCCTCACCAATCCGCTCGCTCCTCTCGATGTTGTCGGTGATATCTACACTTCATCAGGTATCTCTACCTTCAGAACAGCCGTCTCTGATGGAACAATAGAAGCTACAAAGTTCTGTACCGGAGATGGAGAGACTAACTGTGTTACTGACTTCTCTTCCATCATTGCCGGATCAGGATACTGGTCAAGAGCTAGTGGTGTTCTCTACCCTACAAACATTACCGACTCGATTAATATCGGCTCTGCTGCTACCGCCTCCGCCTATGTTCACTTGGCAGGTACCGCAGGAGAGAACTCATTCGTCAATACCGGTAATTTTGGAGTTGGAATGACCAACCCGAGTTCCAAACTCGATGTCACCGGTGATATTAACTCATC
>CAZIPD010000012.1:6197-17949 GCA_964541175.1 uncultured Pseudomonadales bacterium | reverse complement strand
CCTCCCGACTCCTGGAACATAGAGGTCATACCCAATCAATCATCTCCATCGGCTACGACCTACATCCCAAAACAAAAAATATCCATCACTCAAAATCTTGGTCTTACCGAACTTGGTTTTTTCCATACTACCGCCGCCGGTACCACCAGCACCGTCGACCTCTCCTATTACCTCGCCACCGGTTCTGCCGATCTTCCCTATCACCTGACCCTCCTCAAACAAAATGGCCTCGTCTCTTCCCCCCAGACCGTTATCTACCAAGGCAAATCGACAAGCACTCCCCTCACCTTTACGACTACATTCTCATTCTGATCACCCCCATATACCAAAAACGCCACCCCTTGGTGGCGCTTTTAATATCAATTTTCCTTTATCCTCCGTCCTTAAGTGACGCCAGGAATTCTTTGTTGGTCTTAGTCTTTCCCATTCTGGAAACCATCACCTCTGTACGCTCTCCGTCACCCAAGACGTCAAGCATTCTGCGCATCAAAATCACACTTTGATACTCGACTGAGTCGAACAAGAGATCGTCTCTGCGTGTGCTGCTTCTCATCACGTCGATTGCCGGATAAATTCTTCTCTCGGCCAATCTACGATCAAGATGAAGCTCCATGTTGCCGGTTCCTTTGAACTCCTCGTAAACCAAGTCGTCCATTCTCGATCCGGTATCTATAAGAGCCGTTCCGATAATGGTCAGTGATCCACCACCTTCTATCTTTCTGGCGGCACCGAAGAATTTCTTCGGTGGGTAAAGGGCAGCAGGGTCAAATCCACCCGACAATGTTCTTCCTGAGGTAGGGATCGCCAAGTTGTATGCTCTGGCTAAACGAGTGACCGAATCAAGAAGGATAACTACGTCCTTCCCCAACTCGACCAATCTTTTCGCTCTCTCCAAGGCTATCTCGGCCACTTTTGTCTGGTCTTCGGCTTTTTCGTCAAAGTTACTGGCAGCTGTCTCTCCTGGCATAGCACTTCCCTTTGTAATGGCAGTGATATGTCTACTGATATCTGTCACCTCTTCGGGACGCTCACCCACCAAAACAGCCATAATATGTATTTCTGGGTAATTGGACGCAATTCCGGATGATATCTCTTTCAATACCGTGGTCTTGCCTGCCTTAGGTGGAGACACGATCAAACCTCTCTGCCCCCTACCGATAGGTGCGACCAGATCGATCAAACGTGTTGATAATACTTCCTTACCTGTTTCGAGCTTGATTATTTCGAAAGGATAGATCGGGGTTCCTTTTTCAAATCTGGGTCTATCCATCATTTTGCTTGGCTCAACTCCATTTATCTTTGAGATCTGGATCATGCCCCAATATTGTTCTCCCTCTCTGGGACGCTTGGCCAAACCTATGACAATATCTCCTGATCTCAATCTCAACTGTCTACTCATTGCCGAATTAATGAAGATATCGTTTTCACCTGGCTTAAAGTCGGGTCTTGCTACTGCTCTTCCGTCACTTCCCAAAATATCCACGATACCGGTCACTTCTTCTGTGATCACAGGCTCGGGAGCCGGTCTCTGTTGATATGCCGGTCTCATCACCGGTCTCTGCTGCGAGTACATCGGCCGTGACTGAGGACGCATGTAGTACGACCTATCTTGAGTTTGTGCCACGGGAGGAAGACTCACACTAACCGGAGTCTCAGGAACTATGCTCGCCACTTTAGCGATTTCTGGTTTATCCATCTCTGGAGTTTTTACTACCACAGGCTCTACAGCCTCTTTTACGGCAGTCTTTTTAATACGAACTTTGGCATCGTCAGCCATAAACTTGAACTTTAATTATTTGATAAGAATTTTTGGAAACGGATCCATTAATGTGTCTGGTTTGGAAATGAAGAACAACGGGAACTAAGCAGGATTATGGAATACTGGAACTCCCCTGTCAAGTAGACAGAGTTTAAGTTCACTAAGGGTGAAGCGCGTAAGGCTATTGTGCAGCGCCGGTCCAAAAATTGGCACTGCTAGCCAAACCCATTCCACCTTCAGTAAACTCAAAATACATCGAACTAGCACGTATAATATCACGCATGCCTGGAATTGTCAAGTTGGAGATTATAAGTCTATCTTACTATCTCACTCTATTTACTTGTATATCACCAGGCTTATAAGCTCAATTTTGGCAGTTTCCGAGGAGACAATCCCCTCCAATCCTGATAAACTAGAAATATGCGTCTTCGTAAAAAGTTTTTTACCGCAAGTGGTGTTTCGCTTTGGGTTTTAGCAGTTCTCTTTGCTCTTCTCCCCGTCTGGCCACATATCTATTACAGAATTTCACCTCAAGCCTCGGAAACACTCGCCTCTACGATCGCCTACACCGTCACCGAAGAAGCCGGCCCGATTGATCAGCCGTCTATTTCCCCTTCCCCAACGATCACTCCGACGCCTACTCCGATAACGAAGCCGCTTCCTGATTTTGACCCCTCCCTTCCCGATAAAAATGGCCTTATCATCGATAAAATTGGTGTCAGAGGAGAGCTTCACGAAGGGTCTGACTGGAATAATATTCTCAGACAAGGGATTTGGCGTGTTCCCAACTTCTCCACTCCCGATCTAGCCTCCGAACCCATCATTCTGGCTGCTCATCGCTGGGGTTACCTCGAATGGTCGGCATCATTTAGAAAACTTAACTCCTTCTATAGTCTTCCCCAACTCAAAATCGGTGACAAGATCAAGGTTGTTTGGGAACAGCGTGAATATGAGTACACTGTGTACTCAACAGAGACTGGGACCGGGATAACCGATTACAAGGCGAACATCATCCTCTATACCTGCCAACTCTGGAACTCCCCTGTCAGGTACTTCGTCTATGCCAATAGGTCAAACTAGGTCATCTTGACCTTTCCACTTATATAGGTTACAATTCCCCTCAATCGCACACTGATAATCGCCTCCTTCACCTCTGGGCTCTTCCAGAGAACCACCAAAACTGGAGTAAATATGGATCACCACGAAATTCTATCGAAAATCCGCAGACTTGAAGCCATCCAAAATATCTTTTACGCTCTTGCGGTCTTCTTTGGACTCTCTTTCTTTGTTCTATTGATCATCACAGGCTCGGTTTACTCCATGATCCTCCTCGGAATCATGTTCATCCTGGTCATGATCGGCTTCGGCATTGGTCAAAAGATCATTTCTCTTTGCCAAGAAGGTATCGCTTTGGCAAATAAGAATCTCTATGATCTTCTTCAAAAGAAATAATGATTTGCCCGGCTAACCCCGGGCATTTTTATATCAAAACGCTTTATTTTAATATTTACGTAAACAAATATATCTTGATGATTAAGTATATTTACTCCACTCCGAACAAATAATTCATTTTATAGACTCAATACTAAAATCCCCCGTCACCGGAGGCATTTTTTTATAAAATTCACTGATTAAAACGTTGGAGGTTGAGGGGCAGGTGTCACTGGACTAATATCGACTGGTTGTTCCGTAGTCTGCTCCGTCGGTTGTACCGGCTGAGGAGTTAAAGGTTGGGTCACCTGAGGAACTTCCGAAGATTGAGGTACCGGAGAAAATGAAGATAGATCGTTTTGCTGTTGTACAGGTTGTAGAGGTGTTGGTTCCGGAAGTGGCACTACCGGAGCAGGAGGTGTTAGTTCTTCAGGAGGAGTCACAACCTCAAGGGGAGAAGCCGGTGATTCAACCGAAGCAGCAGGCTGGGTCGGTATCTCCTCATCCATCACCGCCGACATGTCATTCATATATTTTTCCTCAGCCTGGTCTCCCATCTCTTCGTAGTTATCGGCCTCGTCTAAAAGCTCGTCTTTTAGCCCTTCCATCTCTACCACTACCTTATCAAGCTCCTCCGAAGCCATTCCTGCCATATCTGCCGCATCTTCAAGGATCTTTGCCACATTTTCTACTGTCTCATCATTGAACTCACGGCTCTCGACATAATCAAGAAGGGACTTCTCCATCTTAGGCTTCAGTCCAAGTGTTTTTATGTATCCTAGGAAACTTTGTTTATCCATATATCTGTTTTAATTTATAGAATTCCCTCTTTAAATTGACCAATCACACTTTGTGCAGCTTTGACCTGTTCCGTCCTACCAAGACTACTCTGTTTGTATTCATTCCTAATCTGATTCGCTTTAGACTTCCAAGTCTTAGAATCTATTAACAAGTCGGTTGAAACTTTCCTTGCTTGCTCAATTCTGTCTCCTACCCGCTCCACTATACTCAACAGCCAACCTTTCTTCTCCTTACTTTTCTTTGCTAACTCTGTTCCTTGTTTTATCCAAATTATTGTAGGATTCTCCTCTGTGACTTTCAAAACCCTATTCGCGGCACTCTCAATAGGCTCCGCGAAAGCATCCCGAACGTCCGCTCTAACATCAGTAATTGTTTTTTGGGCCCAATCTACCGCTTTTACAGCTGAAACGACTCCTTCAAGGACTGGACGAGCCAATCTATTTCCAAGCTTATTGAACGTCTCTCGTCCCACCTCAGTAGTCCTAATTACCATCGTGTCGGTTACTTTGTCAAGAAAGCCATACGCCCTGTCAAAAGAAGCTGACAATTTATTTTCTACACCCTTCTCATGTTTTTTTACTCCCTCAACAGTTCTGTTCCATACCTCATTCCCTTTCCGTCCTATTGTTTCGGCAGCCACGGCTGGCACTTCTTTTGCGGTAAATAGCTTATCTCCAAAACCTTCAACTTTAGAAAGGAAATTTTTCCACGCTTGTTTGTTCTGCTCTCTCTTTTCTGGATTTCTACCTCTTGCCCGTTCAATTATTGGCCTGGCATCATTGTAGTCCTTCCTCAAGCTATCTACGAGTACCTGCGTCGGATCTTGTTGAAGGTCTACACCTGCTTCTGGATTCATATGACTTATTTCCATGTTTAATTAATGTTTCTATCCTGAATTCAGTGTGCCTCAAATAGCTAAAAAAGTCAACCCTTCTGTCCTATAGTTGACAGCTGAAGGTCGGTATGATATATTTGCCGATATGAAATCACTCTTACCTATCATAGTCATCGTCCTTGCTCTTACCGGAGCGATTACCTATTCCCTGGCCAAAAGAGCCACCAAGGTTCAAAAAGAAGTCAGCAGATTCGGTATTTCAGCCAACAAGCTCGAAGACAATACTCCCAAGTTCGGAATTGACACCGAAGTCATTCCTTCGATCTCGGCCATTGTTACCCCTACCACCTCGGTTGTAGCTATTGCTACTCCTACAGTCACTCCTACTCCTGAAGTAAAGGTAACTGAAGCTGAAGTCTCAACCACTAAGGGTGGAGAGGTCATTACCGTCAAAGACAAGAGGGTCTCCTCGGTCAAAACCACTATTTGTACTCCCGTCTATGGTATGGCTAACACCTGTACCGAACACGTTGTCGTTGATACCGGTGCCGCCGACTCGATCTTCTTTAACCTCGCCGGCTTAAGCTACCTCGGAGGCTTAGTTGCGCTAGTCAAAGCCAAAACCCTCAAGAAATAACCCTTTATTTTGATATTTACCTCTGCTTCCAAGCCTAACTAGGAGGCAGAGAGTAGGTTTCAAGCACATTCACTTTACGTTCAAAGGAGATTTTGGAATGGAAAAAATCAAATCGTTCTTCAAAAGCTGCTCCAACCGGCAGTTAAGAATTATTGTCGCCGGAGCATTTCTTGCTCTGGTAATCTTGGTAAATCCGATCACTCGGAACTCCACCTGGAGTATTCCAGTCATCGGGCAAATTTCCCAGCTAAGCTCATTCCTGGTTCTATTGGGAACGTGGGCAACATTGACCGCTCCCGATTTACGGGAAATGCTCTCGACAGGATTTACGTTAGGCATACCTGACGTAAAACAAATGAAAGCCACGATGAAGGCATATTCCACCCCCAAACCTCCGACCAATACTCAGCGGAGATTGGATGCCCAACGACGCCTGAAAAACAACCGGCGCAAATAAGCGCCACTGCCTCAAACCCCGGATAAACTCCGGGGCTTTTTTTAGCCACATTTAGTCCCATAGCTTGACTTTTAGGTTCAATCGTGCTACTATCCCCCCAATCCCTTTCGGGATCGCACGTTCAAAAAACGGATTTTTCACTTAAGGAGAAAGATTGATGAAAACAATTCTTCGGATTCTGTTGGTAATTGTTCTAATCGTACTGCTTGTTTGGGTCGGCCTAAAAGCCGCCCAGCATTTCGGCTGGTTCGGTCTTACAAACGACACGGCCCCTACTGGGGACGTTGTCAAGCCTACCAACCTCAAATTCGACCCGAACTGCCAGGGAGCTATCCTGGTGCCAGGATCGAATAACTCCGGACGGGTCGAGCTCAACCTAGACAATGGTGACAGCCACTCGTGGTCTGTCTCTGTTGTAAATCCCGACGCTGTGTCCGGTGAACAGACCTTGGTTGTTGTCACGGAACCACTCTGGTCGTTTGATATTGAGTACCCCGTGATGTACTTCACTGGTGCCCGGTACGACGGGACGCAGGAGCAGGTGCTGTGCTCAGCAAACAAGTTGGCCGAGGGCACCGGAGAACTCTATGTCTATGCAGGCGTAGCAGCTCCCAAAGGCTGGTACTTCGCGGACGCGGCAGTTGGCCCATGGTGGTCGACAATGACCGTCTGGCAATATGAAGCTGAAGCGATCGACGCCGGTAAAGCCCTCGATGGCTTCATCGGTGCTCAGGACGAGTTTCGCTTCATCAAAGCTTACGGCCTTGATCGCGAAAATCAGGAAATTGTCCTCGCTCACGCCCAGTTATGGCGCCCAGGATATCCTGGGAAGGTCGTGCACCCACAGATCTTCGCCGGCTACGCCCTCGCCTCACCTAAAGGCTGGGAAGGCACCTACTGGACCTATGCTCAGCCCAACGAGGACATCCAGGCCAGAATCGTCGAGGCCACAGAGAAAGAGGTACTGCCCCGAGATCAAATCGGGACAGTCGTTCTTTTGTTCTGCGGACCAGCCGACCAGGTCCCAGCGACCTCATTTGAGTTCAATGGGGAAACTGTCACCTGGGTGACCAACCTCGAAGGGTGGACCTGCACCCCACCACCCACTCCTTAACAATCCGTTCGACTCTGCCCCCGGCTAAACCCCGGGGGCTTTTTATATCCTATATCCTTGACAACAAGTGTTAAGGTATGCTACAGTGTAAATATTACTATGAGACATATATCTTCAAAAACCACCAAGTCCCCCCTTGTATCGGTTGTCATACCCGTCTTTAACGCCGCCAAATACCTCCCGGAAGCCCTTGACAGCCTGCTTTCCCAAGTCTATGCCAATCTGGAGTTCATTGCCGTCAACGACGCCTCTACCGACTCCTCACTCTCTATTCTCAATGCCTATTCAAAGCTCGACAAACGCCTTAAGGTCTACTCGAACCCCAAGAACCTGAAGATCTCCCGCACGCTCAATTTTGCCATTTCCAAGGCTAAAGGCAAGTACATCGCCAGGATGGACGCCGACGACATCGCTCTGCCCGGACGTATAGAAAAACAGGTAGCCTTCCTTCAGGCCCATCCAAGCGTAGTTATTGTCGGAGGCCAGTGTAAGACCATTGACATCAACAGCAAGAATATAGGTCGCAAGCTTTTCCCCATAAAACACGAGGCTATCAAAGAAGGCCTCTTTACCGGTAACCCCATCCAACACCCATCGGCAATCATCAATCGCTCACTTCTCCCAGAAAACTTCAGCTGGTACAACCCCACCCTTCCCCCTGCCGAAGATCTGGACCTTTTCTTCCGCCTGGGCAAATACGGTCAATACGCCAATCTCCCTGTATTCGTTCTCAAATATCGCCAGCACCTGGGTTCCGAGACCTTCAAAAACCCTGTCTACACCTTTTCCCTCACTCAAAGGGTTAGGCGCCTGGCGGTCAAAAAATATGGCTACCGCCCCTCACTCAAGGCCAGAATGGTTAACCAACTTCAAATAGCCACTATTAACCTTCTCCCGGAAACCCTCATTTACCCTATCTATCTCCTTGTTAGAGGTATAAAGTCCCCTCTCCAGCTAGTTTGCGATCAACTCTCCAAAATTCAAACCCCGCGCCTGATGCTAAACTTAAATCGTGGCCAGAAACATCACTAAGCTCAAACACCGCTTTCCTCTTCGACAAATCAGAACTATCTCCAAATGGATTTCTCATGAATGGCCGGCCATAGTGCTGGTCCTTTTTACCCTCATCATCGGTTTCCTCAACTACGAGCCCAATACCTTCCTCACCGGTTGGGACAATCTTCATCCTGAATTTAATCCTCTTCTCGACCTGAAACGTGGCCTCTTTTCTGTTTGGCAAGAATATAGAGGTCTGGGACTTCTTGGAGGAATGGCTCATGCATCCGACCTGCCCAGAACTCTGGTCGTCTTACTGATGTCTTCTTTTGTTCCCGCCGGTGCTATCCGCTATCTCCTCACCTTTGCCACTCTGGGCATCGGCTCCCTCGGTGTTTATTACTTTCTCGACAACATTCTCCTCAAGAACCATTTGGACAGCCGCACTACACAAACCGCTTCTCTCCTTGGAGGTCTCTACTACATCCTCAATCTCTCCACCCTTCAAGTCTATTTCATTCCCTTCGAAACCTTCACCTGGCTCTTTGCTTTCTTTCCTTGGATATTTTCCGTTTTCATTCTTTATCTCAACAAACCAAAACTTTCCCGGCTCTTTTTGGTATTCCTCCTACTATTGATATCCGCCCCCTCATTCTTCGTTGAAACGACATTTATAGTACTCCTCCTTTGTGTCTTACCAATATTTATAGAACACATCTCTTCCCACAAAAACAAACTGCCGTCCCTGATCCATAGTCTCACCCTGATGATCACTACCGCTCTTTCTCAATCTTTCTGGCTCCTACCTGTTATTTTCTTCGTGATCACCGGAGGACATGTTGTGGAACAAGCCCGCAACAATCTGATTTCTTCTCCGGAAACCTATGAACGGAATTTGGAATTTGCCAACCTCCCCGACGTCGCCACTCTCAAAGGCTATCTCTTCAACTATCTTGACCTCGGAGCCAATGACCAATATGACTACACCCTCTCTGTTTGGAGACAACACCTTTCCTCACCGTCGATCGCCATCGTTGGCTTCATCCTCTTCTTTATCTCAGCCATCGGTTTTTACTATCTTCTGAAACGCAAATATAAATGGAGTTACTCCGTCATGGGTCTTAGTATCTTTTGCCTCTTTTTTCTTCTTGGAGGTGGACTGCTGATCAACCAAAAACTTCCCCTTGTCGGTGAACTATTCCGCTCTCCCTTCACCAAGTTCTCCATCCCGCTTTCTTTCTGTTACTCGGTCCTCTTTTCCGTCGGCACCATCTTTCTCCTGGACCTCTTTACCTATCTCCATTCTCGCCTGACTTTCTATGTCACGATTTTTACGGTTACCCTATTTCTCTTCTTGTATATGTCCCCCGTTTTTTCGGGCAACCTGATATCACCTAACCTTCGTCGACAGATCCCCCTGGAATACTCACAGCTTTTTGAATATTTCAAATCCCAACCTTCCGGAAGGATCGCCAACCTTCCCCAATACAATCATTGGGGTTGGGGTTTCTACGACTGGGGATACCGTGGTTCCGGGTTCCTCTGGTACGGACTTCCCCAGGCCCTTCTCGACCGAGCCTTCGACGCCTGGTCCAAAGAGTCACAAACCTACTATGAAGAGATCAGTACCGCCATCTATTCCCAAGACTGGAATCGTTTCGATGATCTGGTTAGAAAGTACTCCATCAACTGGCTGCTCATCGATCATCACATAATCGCTCCTGAAGGGAAAATAGACTTAAAGACCAAAGAGCTTGAAGATCACCTTTCCAAAAGTAACAAATACACCCTTACCAAAAACTTCAACGATGCCATTTATGTTTATGAATCTAAAGATAATGGATCGGTCAAGAACTTCATCTCCACTTCCTCAAAATCCATCTCCATATCCCCTTTCGCCCCCCCCAACCTCCGACCCGATACTTCTCTGACACTCACTTCCAACTCCATCATCTATCCCGGCATCACCTTGAGTAACTCCATTGGCTTTTCTCTCGATCTTCCGTCTCTGTCGGACACCGAAAACCTTATTCCTGTACTGGTCTCCTATCAAAAAGCCTACGGGGTCTTGAGCCTTAAACTCGAACCTCAACTTCCCAAAGTACAGGTCAACGGTAAAGATATTACTACTACCCCCACACCTACCTTTATCTCCATCCCGGTAGAAAGTAGCACCGAAAGCCTCATCCTTCAAATTGGTCAGGACTATTTCGAGCTCCAACTCCCGGCGGAGATTACCGAGTTCCTAGGTTACTATCCCATCGCCGGGACCTATCTACCGTCGAAAAAAGGCTTTACAGTAAATCTCTTTGACGGCAACCCACTTTCCTCAGTCGATCTCACCCAGGATCTGAAAAACTCTACTCCATACCAATGTTTCACTAACAAGCCGAATAGAAAGATAGAGAAGATCGTCACCGGTGATACCATCTCCCTCCTCGGCACCGATGTTGTTGGTTGTCTCTCCACCCCCTTGCCCACATCGGGTACCAATGGCGTCTTCTCGGTAGACTTTTCCTACCACTCTCCCACCCTCACTCCGGGAAATGTCTCCGTCACTAACCTTAACCTTGGTTCCGAAAACACCACCCAACCCCTTGAGACGACCATCAAATCCCGCCACACCAGGATCTTTACCTCGGTAGGGAATCAACCTCAAAAATTAAATCTCATCCTCGAAGCCAATGAAGCCAAAACCGTTCAGGAAATTGATTATTCCAACGTCAGTTTGTACTTCCACCCGCTTCTGTTTACTGCCCGGACCGCTATCTACCCTCTCCCCTCACAATCCACTACCTTTAACGAAAAAGACAATCGTCTCTCCGTCTCAACTCCCATCGTCAATTCTGTCTACGACACTCTTCAAGACCAAAACGGCAGTCAGCTTCTCCCCGAAGGCCGCAACTGTGACCAGTTCAACGACGGTCCGGTTAAAAAGACCGTCACCTCGGAAGGCTTTGTCTACGAAAGCCGGAACAGCATCGAGTGTGATTATCTCAATCTCCGGCACCTCCCCCACGGCCTCAGCTACCTTCTCTCTTTCGACTATCGATTCCAAACCGGACTTCCCATGACTGTCTGCTTGGAAAATCATTCCACCAGACGCTGTGATGTTTATGAAAGACTCACCAAAACAGATATGACCCAAACCCTGATACAGCCAATACGGACCGATTCTGAAGATTTTGGCTTTACCCTACACCTCTTTAACCAGTCTGTCGGCAATAGAATCACTAAAAACACGATCAAACAACTCTCCATCCACCCTCTGCCCCTGAACTACCTACAAAACATTACCATCACCTCTCCCTCACAAACCACCAAAGAAGCCGCTCTGACAACCGACCACCCGGCTGAATTTCTCTATACCGCCTCGGGTAAAGTTGACGAGGAGCAGCTCCTTAATCTCTTCCAATCCAAATCACTATTCTGGATCGCCCTTAAAGTCGAACCTCAAGACCTGGGACCTTCTCTCGCCGCCACTATCATCAAGATCCCTAATCTCTATCTCACCCGTCAGAAACTCGACAAATTCGACACCGGCAAAGATTGGTTCAATAGCTGGACACTTCCACCCGGAGACAACACCCTCATTATCTACTATCTACCTCAATATCTTGAATTCGCCGGCATTGCCTTGATTGCGATCACCTTCATTGGATTTCTCCTGATCTTCCTTTTTAAAGCATTTCTGGCAATAAAAAACCGCCTGATCAAAAAGA
>CAZIPD010000012.1:0-6097 GCA_964541175.1 uncultured Pseudomonadales bacterium | reverse complement strand
GCGGTAATACCAACTATCCCTCAGGATTCACTTGCCGAGCAAATATCCGCACATATTCTCCACTCAAGGCTCCGCAGTACAGCCAACCCCACCTGCCAAGCGCGTTAAGTGTGTCAATGTCCAAATACATACCCTCGAGCAATGGCACTTGTGACTTACATGACCAACTGTCTACTCTCATTCCGTCATGCGCCATAGATGACATCATCCTGATCACCAGGTATTCGTACATGTATTCTCCTTTTACTTATCGTGGGCGTTTGAAAACGTAGATGTATCGACCATCACCATTTTCCTTTATAAAGTTGACGAGTTCCCAACGCATCTCTCCCAAGTTATTTATCGCATCGGGGAATAATGACAAGCCCCTACAATCGGAAAACCACGGGGGAGCCTCAACTACCATTCCATTCCTATCCGTCTTGATCATTAAATACAGCCACACAAAGCACCTCCTGAGAAATTTTGAAAGTACTGTAACACCCAAAAAGCCTCAAAATGGGAACGGCTGCCTGCCTGCCCAACTGGCAACCACTCCCACTCTGAGGCCTTTTGTTCTAGTTGACACCCCCATTATCAGGTTGTATTCTGATGATGGTTACTGTCATCTGTCCTGATAGTAACTATCAGATAAGAGCATTGCTATTCGAGTTAGGCTACGGTAGTAATGCTCTTTTTCTTCGGTTAAAAAGAGACGAATTTAAAGATCGGACAAGAAATATTAGTGGTTAACGGCTCATCACAACGAGTTGTTGACCGAATTTTCCCATTTTCTGGATTTGGAATGAAGACACTGATCTCCTGGGGTTTTTGGCGACTCTTACGGAGCGCTTCCTGTTGGCAATCAGCTTATTTAATAGGTTAATCATGGGCAGTTTGTTTTAAATTTCTTGATCCTAAGGGTAATATATCATGCCTTGTCAAATATTACAACCTATAACCAAAAACATTACTATCCTATATCAAATATAGCTTCAAAAAGACACAAATATACCCCCAGGGTGGCATCTTCCCTGGACCGTCGATTGTGTCTATAATCACCTCAAGATGCCAAAAACAAAGCAAGTATTTTTCTCATACAGTTATGCTCACAGAGAGGAACATCAAGGAACCTATCTGCTACTCAAAGAGTTACTTGAAAACAACGGTTTCTCCTGCTATAGCTTCGTTTTTGACTTTACCGATCAAGTCGACGAAAAAACTTTAATGGTCGAGGCTTTGAGAAAGATCGATGATTCCGATATTTTTATTGCCGATCCCTGCTTCGGTTCCTTCGGGATTGGCATTGAAGCGGGCTATGCCAAAGCAAGGAATAAAACCATCATCTATCTCCATGAGTTAAGCACTTCTCTTGAAGAGACTCTGGTAGGGATCTCCGACCATCTCGTCGACTATTCGGACTCTTCCGATTTGACTAAATGGTTCACCGGCAATATTAGTATTCTTGGTAAATAAACATCATGGCCAAATCCACCTCCATTTTCTTCTGTAGCCAGTGCGGCAATGAGTTTGCCAAGTGGTCCGGTCAGTGTCCCGCCTGTCATGAATGGAATACTCTCACCGAAGCGGAATCTTTTCTCAAAAAACCGGGCAAATCTTCGCGAGCGTTAAAACCTCTACAAACCGTCTCAGTCAAGGAAGCTCTTCAAAAAGATATCAAGCACACTTTCACAACCTCCATTGGTGAACTGGATAGAGTCCTTGGCCCTGGGCTTACCAAAGGAGCTGTTTATCTCCTCGCCGGACAACCTGGCATTGGCAAATCTACCCTACTGACCCAAGTCTGCCTCAAGTCTCAAACTCCGGTCTTCTACGTTTGCTCCGAAGAAAATCCCGCCCAGGTAGCCACTCGTCTTCAGCGTCTATCAAGCAAACTCCCCGAAGACATCCACCTTCTTGACTCGTCATCCGTTGAAGACATTTCCGCTACCCTGGCAAAGAATCCCCATTCCATCTTCATCATTGACTCCATCCAGTCTGTCTACTCCCAAAACAATCCCACCACTCCCGGATCCCCTAGCCAGGTCAGAGACTCGGCCAGCATCCTCATCCAAGCCGCCAAGGAACATTCCACTCCCCTGATCATCGTCGGCCATGTCACCAAAGAAGGTTCCATCGCCGGCCCCAAAATGCTCGAACATATGGTCGATGTGGTCATGGAGCTTACCGGAGACCGCCAGTACCAGCTACGGCTCCTCAGGACCATCAAGAACCGCTTCGGACCAACGGATGAGACTGGTATCTTCACTATGGGAAATGGCGGCCTGGAAGAAGTTACCGACCCCAGCAAGATCCTTCTCGATGGGAGACTGGAGAATGCCCCCGGCTCAGCCCTTACTATGATTATGGAAGGCACCAGACCTCTTACCGTCGAGATCCAAGCGCTCATTGTCCCAACTACCATCCCAATACCCAGAAGGATCGCTAAGGGTATTTCCGCGAACAGGCTTCAGCTTATCTGCGCCATCCTTACCAAACATCTCCATCTCCCGCTGGGAGAAAAAGATGTCTTTGTTAACGTTACGGGAGGCATGGATATCAAGGATCCGGGCGCGGATCTGGGTATCGCTCTGGCCATTCTTTCCTCCGTCAAAGACAAACCTCTCCCCTCAAGGTCGGTTTGCTTTGGCGAGCTAGGACTCCTGGGCGAAGTTAGGAACGTCGCCTTTACCGATAAAATGTCCAAGGAAGCCAAGAAGCTTGGATATACCCACATAATCAGCCCCTCTTCCCATCGTCACATAAAGACCATCTCTCTCTAAATGATCTCCTGATCCCAAAGAGCTTAAAGTCTTATATAATCCCCTAAGATCTTTAAAAACAAGGAGGCTCTATTGAGCAATCCCACTTCCGGACATCCCCTCATCTATCCTCAATCTCCCTTTCTCCCTGAAATAGAAAAAAACTTTGTCAGTGATGTTCTCACCCTATCCGAGGACCCCAATTTACCCAAAAGCCTGATTGTCTCCCAGGTTCTTCTTGATTTGGCAGGCCATCACCATGCGATCGTTTCTGCCCATCTGGATTTCCTGAAGCAACACTTCCAATGCGACCAGCTCGGGCTTGGCTACTGGCTTATGGGCTACTGCAACCCCCCTTACCTGATCATTGGAGCGTGCATCTACATCAAAAGTGGTATTAAGAGAGCCCTGGACTTCCTCTTACCCGATGATGAAGGTGTTGAACTCTTCATCAACGCCAATGAGCAACGCAAAAAAATACTCCCTCACGCAGTAAGGTCCCTCGTCGAGTTCCCGTCGGGACTCCCAATATATGATCTTTCGATCTCCTATCCGGTTATCGGCGATCAGTTTTACTTGGCCGGTCAGATAGCCAGCAGGCTAAACTTCATTCAGCTAAGTCACGAGATAACATCCAACATCGTCCACTAACACTCCCCCTACCCCGCTCTAAAGCGGGGTATTTAATATCTTGACATTTATGTAATTTTTGTTACAGTTAATCCTAGCTCTACAATGCAGGTGAGCTGAAAAACCAAATCGCAAAAAGACTCTTTAGGGAGTCTTTTTGTTTACTTGACAAACCTCTGTTATATATATTACAAATATATTAGCTTGATAACTTATCGTTGTCAGGTCAGAGAAACCCAAAAGGAATCTCGGATGGAGATCCCTTCCTCGGGGTCTCCTTTCTTTTAAACTATTGACAAGCAGATAAATTTTGATAAACTGGAAATTAGCTTAGTAGCAATACTAAGTTAGAGACATGTAAAAGTGTTCTCGAGGAGAACTCCGGCAACGGAGTTTCTTCTTTTTTATATATAATGCCTCTGTGGAGATTCAAAGCCCTGAACAAACGGAAAAAGGTTCAAATCATTTTGAGGAACTATTGGCCAAAGCAAGGCGCTGGCATGAAGGCGAAAACACACATAAGATAAAAATAATCGAGAAAACTCTCGTAGATCACTTTCAGGCTCATTGGAAAGATAGCGATCTCCCCTACATAAATGAGATCCTCGAATGGAGAGGTGAAGATGATGACGAAGTGGTCACTCTCTCCGTTATCGAATCGGACGAAATATCCCACCGGTCTTTCATTGTTGACACCGACGATCTTATTTTGGGTAAAAAAGAGGACGAATTCTTTTTTCACCGCATCGGCAAGTGTTGGGCATTAGTTTTTGACGTTCAGCCTGTTACCGGCGCTTCAATGAGGATTGCTTATCACCTCCCGGGGCCGAAGACCAAAGATAACCAA
Source organism: uncultured Pseudomonadales bacterium (assembly GCA_964541175.1). Taxonomy (GTDB): domain Bacteria; phylum Patescibacteriota; class Microgenomatia; order UBA1400; family MFAQ01; genus CAIQPO01. Next base: position 1,879 of record CAZIPD010000012.1, on the reverse strand, counting down.
GCTTTGTCCGAAATGATCAAAGGTATCTCGACAGTCGGGAACATCACTCAACTGGTTGTGGCTTTTAACTCACACTTCAACACTGCCTCTCCTCTGGCCGCAATAAGGTCCTCCTTGCCTGAGAATACCAAGACCATTCAGTTAGACATGAACCAACTTGACGCATCCCCCTCACATGATCTTCACGTCACAGAGAACACTGCCAGTCAGTTTTATAACAAAGGCAGGTGGGATTTACCCCCCTCTCAAAAAGTCACCATGGTAGAAAGACATCATTCGGGAGACTGGCAGATTTAGTTATTTCTTCTCAGGGTCATCACCCACACAGAACCCTCCACAATATCGATAAATTTCATATCCAGGATCACCACATACTCTTTGGCCAAATCACGGCTTTGTATTTCTCTGTATTCTTTCCCGTAGAGCCCGGAACGCATTTATTTCTCGTCGGAACCTTCTACCTTTAACTGCTTAAGATAAGCCTGGAATTCTTCTTTAACCTTTTTCCAATCACCACCTGCCTCCTCAATTTCTTTGAAGACCATTTCGACATCTACTAAGATCTGATCTTCCTTCACTATCATTTTTGTTTTTGACATATTTCAAATATAACTGATTGTTAATCCCCTTTACCACAAGCGGGCCGTTTGGCCCGCCTGAGTAAGGTTAATTTACTTATACGCTACTGGCACCTCTGTGAGAACCACGCCCAGTGACATTCTACGGTTCTTGACGTCAAGCATCTCAACAAAGACCTCGACCTTGTCCCCTGCCGCAAACTCCTTATCTGCCGGTTTCTTGGAGATGTGGATCAAGCCATCGATGCCCTTATCAAAGTTGACGAAGACTCCATATGGAGCGATGCGGAAGACTTTGCCGGTGTGTTTGGTGCCAACGGCATATTTCTTCTCAATGTCCGACCATGGATCCTTGGTCATCTGTTTGATGGATAAGTTCAATTTACCGTTAGCCTTATCTATACCGATTACCTGAACGGACACTTCCTGACCTACCTTGAACATCACGTTCGGATCCTCGACCTTTTCCCATGAGATCTCCGAGATGTGGATCAAGCCCTCGACCTTGGCTCCGCCGTTTTCCTTGCCCTTCATTGGAACGTTGACGGTCACGAACACACCAAAAGGCATGATGCCCGAAACGGTACCATCATACTTATCTCCCACAGTCACCATCTCCAAAGCTTCACCCTTCTTGGCCAAAGCCTCTGAATCGGAAACTAGTTTTTCGGAGAATATCAATCTGTTCTGATCTTTATCTACTTCAATTACCCTGACCTTGAAAGACTTATTCAAAAGCTCTTCCATGTTGCCGAGGAACTTCTCGCCAAATTGGGATGTGGGTACAAATCCGCGAACATCGCCGATCTTGACCACCATTCCACCCTTGTTGACCTCGAGACCGACCACATCGACCTCTTTTTCCTCATCCATCAACTTCTTGAAGCGGCTCCATCTGTTTTCATCGGCAGCCTGCTTAAGAGATAGGATTATCTGTCCTTGGTCATTTTCCGGGAATTTAACGAAGGCGGAGATCTTGTCTCCAACCTTAAGCCCCTCAAGCATGTCCTGGGCTTCGACGATATCATCACCCGTGACTACACCCTCGGTCTTGGCTCCTATATCGACAAGGAGCATTTTCTTCCCCAAGGAAGAAATAACGCCCTCGACCTGCTGGCCTTTCTTTAAGGCTCCTGGGAAACTGGCGGCGCCTGCCATCAACTTGTCCATCATGGACTGGGCACCTCCTGACTGATTAATAATATTTTTGCTTTGAGACTTTCTCATAATGCATATATTTCCTTTCTTGTCTTTTCGACCTGGATATTTTAGCATATTTTACGCACCCTGGCCACAAACCG
>CAZIPD010000011.1:2850-18171 GCA_964541175.1 uncultured Pseudomonadales bacterium | reverse complement strand
ACCAATATTGGTCGTCCTACTCGGTCTTGCCGCCGCCTTGATCATTTTTCAGACCCGAGGAGGTGAGATCCGCTCCCGTGCCGGTGAACCCGCCCCCATCGTCACCCCCGTTGTTCTTGAGCGTCCCGAGGTCGCCTGCTCGGAAAGTTACGATCCTGTTTGTGGCCCCGACAACAAGACCTATCTGAACTCCTGCGAGGCTCAGCAAGCAGGGATCATCGTCTATACCATCGGCGCCTGCCAATAACTCCTTTCCTTCCCGATAATCTCCTGAAAAAATCGGGTATTCGGTTGACATATTCTGCCCATATACAGTAAACTACAGGATATAGAACCTTAACTTTCACCTGAAGGGAGATAATATATATGAATATCTCTTTCCTCCTGGGGATCGGCGCGTACGTGCTTCTTCTTATCATTGGCTCTGTCTTCGCAGGGAAGCTGAGCTACTTATACCTCAGTAAGTCCTCAGGAAGCACCCTGGAGACCGCCTTTACCATCCTCATCTTCTCTTCAATCATCTGGGCCTGGGCACTGATTTTTCCCGTCGGATTCCTCACCATAGGAGGGCTTGGAGTTGTCTGGTTATCGACCATGGTCGGTTGTTACCGGGCGATCTGAAGCTATCCTTCCCCTTACCGGTTACGGTCACGACATCTTCCATTCAACCCTCTCATCTAGATAAGAAAAGGAGAACCAAATGAGCATCTATTCCTTAATTACTTTCTCGATACTTTTTATCCTCTTTACCTGTGGCATGTATGAGATCGGAAGGCTCACTCTTGGATTCGGCCTCGAAGCCAAAGAGCTCATCGTTTCGATCATCTCCGTCGCGATCGGTGTGGCTGCGACAACTATTCTCAACAACTACCTTCCATACTATTGGATCGTCCAGATTTGGGTCTTCCTGGCCATTTCAACAGGAATGGTCGTCGGCTATCTAAAAAGGAGAGAATAATTCACCCATTTCCATCCCCCCAACCCCGGGGGGATTTTTTTACCCAAAAAGGGCTCAATGTACCAATAAACTTGACATTTACTCCTTACTATAAGATAATATCCCCAGTCTGTTCAACGGAGGTTAACAGTAAACCACACCTTAAAATCTAATAATGATCAACCCCTGACCTTTGATCATGCTAATATCGTCATCTTGCCCGAAATCATGTTCGACGAGAACTGCCAACCGAAGGACTCAACTTCGGCCAAATTGACCATCAAAGCCCTGTCCGACGACTCTCCACTTTACATCGTCGACCATCGGCACTACTTCTCAACAAGTGTGCTCGTTACAGTCGGTATCATCTCTCTCTTCTAAAGGAGAACAAATGAGCATCGGTTCAATTATTTCAATCTCTATAGTCCTTTTTGTTTTGACCTATACCATGTTTAAGGTCGGAAGGTTCATGTCACTCTTCGCATCGACAGCCAAAGAACTGATCGGCCTAAGCCTCTCGGTGGCCATAATTATAGGCGGCTTTAGCTTCCTGAATGTTCCGATCGCTTTTTTTTGGGTCGGCCAGTTATGGGTGTTCCTGACAGTCTCGGCCGGCATGATCATCGGCTACCTGAAAGCGGAATGACGACTAAACTCTCCATATATCCATCCCCCCCAACCCTGGGGGGATTTTTTATGTGCTAAAATATCCCTACCTCGCCATAGGTGAGGGAGCTTTCCAAAAAGGAACAGCGAACCGGTACGATCTACTAACTACTACATCAAACCATCTCCGGTTTAATCCTCCTTTTTGTTTAGCCATTACAAAACATATATAAAATATGGCAAAAAAAATCAAAGCCATCCTGAAGCTTAACCTTCCGGCCGGCTCCGCCAATCCCGCTCCTCCAGTTGGACCTGCACTAGGTCAACACGGTGTCAACATCATGGAGTTCATTACTCAGTACAACGCCAAAACCGCCGAAATGCGCGGCCAGATCATTCCTGCTTTGGTCACCATTTTTGAGGACCGCTCTTTCAAGTTCGAGCTCAAGACCCCTCCCGTTTCCGCCCTCATCAAACAGGCTCTCAGTCTAAAGATGGGCTCCGCGGAACCCAACAAGAAAAAGGTTGGCACCATCACCCTCGATCAGATCAGGACCATTGCCGAAAAGAAAATGGCCGACATGAACACGACCAACGTCGAATCAGCCATGGAAATGATCAAGGGTACCGCCAAATCAATGGGAATTAACATCAGCGAAAAATAAACGACTATGACAAAAATAATCTGGGAAAACCTCTACAACGACCTCCCTACTCATGTTGCCCAAGCTCTTCGCACTGCTCGTCTCCAGCCTGAACAGATCATCGCTAAAACCGATGGTGAACTAATGGCCGTTGAAGGCATCAAAGAAGAAGACGTCAACTCCATAAGAGCCATTTACAACGCCGACAACATCGAACAGGTCAAGGAAGTAGCCGCTAAAGCGAATATTGAAGAGAAAAAAGAGGAAGAATCAAAAGATGCTAAACCGAAAAAAGTCGCCAAGCCTCGTCAGCACTCCAAAAAATACAACCTGATGGCTAAAGGCTTAAGCAGAGAAACCGCTCACGAGATCAAAGACGCCGTCGAGATCCTCGGCAAACTCACCAAATCAACCAAGCTGAAGACCGTCGAGCTCACGATCAACACTCGTGAAACAGGTCTAAGAGGCGAGATCAAACTCCCACACTCAACCGGAAAAGAACTACGCATCGCCATCTTCGGCTCCGATGTAGAGGCTAAGATCGGCGCCGGTACTCTTGACTTCGACATGCTCTTGGCAACTCCTTCCGACATGGCCAAACTTGCCAAGTACGCCAAGGTCTTGGGACCCAAAGGATTAATGCCTAATCCCAAAAGCGGGACCGTCACCGATAATCCTGAGAAACGTGCCAAGGATCTCGCTGCCGGAGGTACACTTCCCTACAAGACCGAGGCAAAGTCTCCCATCATTCACCTGACTCTTGGTCCCATAACCCAAAACGAACAGGACCTCATCGATAACATCACCGAGACCCTCCGTTCCATTGGTGTTACCAGGATCAAGACCGCCTTTCTCTCTTGTACCCACACACCTTCAGTCAGACTAAACTTTGGTTCGATCTAAAAGGATAAATAAATTACCCTTTATACAAATATCCGCCTCCGGGCGGATTTTTGTATTTTTCCCTGTCTCCGCCACATGGTAAATAATTATAAGATATAATACTCGCATCAAGTCGTACCTTTAAAATAAAAATAGGAGCTGGTATGAGACACTTAATCTTTGTTTCAATATTCCTGGCCACGATCTTTGTGGCCTATCAATTCATCACCCCCCCCGAAGAAGATGAAATGGGCTACACGACAAGCGACGACTACTACGTCACCGCTCTCTCCGACGGTCCATACACCACTTCTTTCGATCCAACACCCACGGTCCAAGGACAGGAAACTCTTCTACCGACCCAGCCTGACCTTCCGACGGTACAAGTGGAAATAATTGAGGAGATCACTGCCTCCCTACCCACTCCGACCGTGGAAGTCCAAATTGTCTCGGATGTTCCCTCTCCACCCCTCGTAGTAGAACCTGTAATTGTAGCTAACATCGTCGTCGAAACACCCTTGGTGGTCATTGAACCAACTGCAACTCTGGAACCTCCGATCGGTTCGGAAGTGACGGTAGCATTGGCTGCCGACGCACCACCGGCTGTAGTTGAACCATTGGTCGCAGCCGACGCCCCTCCTCCCCCCGAAATTTTGGTATTGGCTGAGGCTCCGGAAGGATACGATGAAATGTTCAAGGGTGTCTTTTACAAAGATCTCGGCGGCATCGTCATCATCAGAGCCCGGCTCAATGACCCAGACGTCAAGTTCTTTGTCGGCCACCCGGATAAAACCACCACCGTCTGTCGCCAACTGGACTTATTCGACATGCAGATAGCTGTGAACGGTAGCGGATTTTATATGGACACCGGAGTCGTAGAAGCCTTTGGAATGGTTGACGGAGATATCTACTCCGAAAGCAACAGACCGGACATCACCATTATCATCACCGATGAAAATGAAGTTATCTTTTCTCAGGGTGAAAGCCTCCCGGATAACGCCAAATACGCCGTCACCGGATTCAACCGGGTCGTTCTGAACGGCAAGGTCCAAGACCGCTTCTACCAAGGGCACGAGGACTACAAAGCCGGTTACGGGACAGTCCGTCCCCGTACGACCATCAGCACGGACGGAACCTACCTGACCATAGTCCTCTTCGAATCCCCCAGTACGGTCACCGCTGCCGGCGAGTATGTGCTCGAGAACTTCCCCGGCACCAGTGATGTTTTCAATATGGATGGGGGAGGCTCAACCAATGCCTGCGCCCAGGGAATTGGACCTCTAGTTCCCGAAACCGGACGCCCTGTTGCCAACACCTTTGGCATCTTTGCGCCGAACAAATAACACTAAGCACTCCTCCGGGAGTGCTTTTTTTATAACTATAATTGCTGTTTTCAATAATATGAGATAAAATAGGCCACCTAGTCAACTCGGTTCCCTCACCTAGGGCACCTTGAAAATTCAATAGAAAGTTAAAGGAGGCTTACCATGCCCCGGTTTAATCACCGAAGCCGAAATCTTTTGTGCTTGGGTGTGGTACTGTCGCTACTCTTAACGGTAGCCTTACCCACCCCGATATCAGTTTTAGCTCAAGGATCCACGTCAAACGAGAATCCGACAACTTGTCAATTCCAACCCCCCGCCGCAGACCGCAGTGCGACCATTGAGGTAATAAGACCGATAACCGTCGACAACGGGACCATCACCTGGGATAACACCTATGTTGGTCTTCATCGATGGAATGCCGCACAATGGCCGGCTGTAGATATCCTGGTTGACTCCACCGTCGCCTTCAAAAGCGGTGGTGTAGTTTCCTGGGTAGGTTGGGACGGAGCCGGTGGTGGCAACAGTATTATGATCGACGGCCAAGGCGACTGCCAAGGCTGGCGTCAGTTTATGGGACACCTCTCGTATAACGCCGCAGATACCTACTCGGTAGGCCAAGAAATTGGACCCGACGAGGTAGTTGGTAAACCCGGCTGCTCTGGATTTGAAGATTTCTGTACGGAAACCTCCGAGAAAGGTACTATCCCTCCTCATAACCACACCACTCTAGGATACTGGTCAAACGTTTTCAGTTTTGAAGACGGCACAGATCCCGTATCGGTGGGTGGTTACTGGTGGATTCATCCTTCTCGAGTAGAGAACTCGACTCCCGACCAGACCCAGCCAATTATGGCTGCGTCTCCCGTTCTACCGACCGAGGAAGTCACGATCGCTCTTGCTGAGGCACTGGTTGCCAATTCCGATGGATCCGTAGTTATTAACTCCGAGGAACCGGTAGTTCAACCTGCCCAAGCAGTAGATGTAGTTCCTGACTCTGAACCTGTAGCGGTCACCACTCCGGAGACAGCTATACAACCTGCACAAGACATTGTTGTGGTTACCGAAGAATCGGCGGTTTTTACCTCCGAGGAACCGGTAGCTCAACCTGCCCAAGCAGTTGAAGCTGAACCCGTGGCCGAAGCTGCTGCCGTAATTCCTTACGTAGAATCTCAAGAAAGTCTGAGTACCCCGGTTGAACGTTATGTCACCGGCGGACTTCCCGATGTGGCTCCGGTCTTCAAGACCAACCCACTTGGGCAGTTACTCGCTCCTGCCATCCCGTTCCGGAATATGATCATTGTCCTCACCACCGCGATTTTCTTGGTTTTCTTGATCGGTCTCTTTTACTCACCCCTATTCCGAAGAAGCACCGCCCCCTTCGCCCTCGTTATCGTCATCGGGCTCTGTTTCTTCATTGGGTTGAATAAAGTACAGGCTTCAAATCTCGAAAATTATGCCCCTCCCAGAGATCAAGGGATCTATGTCACGGACTCCAGGAACGCAGACTCTTTCGAAGCCTATGTTACGAGCAAGCAAGAAACTGCCTTAGCACCAACAGTGGTAGAGGCGGTTGCCCAACCGGAAGCACCATCCACAACGACCGATTTCGTACCTGAAACCGTCGTCGTCGAAGTAATTGTGGTAGAGGCACCTGCTTCTGAACCGGCCGTATCTGAGCCGGTAGCAGTGGAACCGACAATCGTTGTCGAACCGATCGTGATCTCCGCCGAAGCGACCCCTGAGGTCGTACCGGAGGAAGTATTCATCGTCGAAGCGACCGAGGAAGTAGTTGTTCTCGCAGCCGATCAGGCCGCCCCAGCTGCTCCCGAATTTGACGATTCCACCTCACAGGAAGGCTGCTCAATATCTCAGTCATTCCCTCAAGATATTCTGCAATGGTGCAGTTATATCGAAAGGTATGCCACTGAGAACGGTCTTGAACCTAGCTTCGTCGCCGCCATTATGGTTCAAGAATCCGGAGGAAATCCTGTAGCCATGTCCCATTCGGGCGCGGTTGGATTACTCCAGGTAATGCCCAGCGACGGCATCTCGGCAGGCTTTCAGTGCCCCAACGGACCGTGTTTTGCCGATAGACCCACCATCGAAGAGCTGAAAGATCCGGAATTCAACGTCCGGTTTGCAACCAAGATGCTTCGTGGGCTCATCAACCACTACGGCTCGTTGCGTGACGGGCTGAAACACTACGGCCCCAGTGACGTTGGCTATAGCTACGTCGACAAGATTGAGGCCATCTATGAAAGGAACAAATAAGGAGGTTTTAATGTCTAAATCAAAAAAACCCAAGACCATCAGAGGTCAAATGGCTCGCGCTCAGGATATGGTCGATCTGTATCGACAGAGGACCAAGATCAGTCGCATGAAGCGCCATGGAGAGCTCCTCAAGAACTCTTTCTGGGCACTTCTCCTTCTGACTCTCGTTCTCATCGCCGGCTTCATGATTTACAACAATCAGGAACGGATACTTAATGTCCTCAAGAGTTTTGAGGCTAAAGCAGCCGTTACCCAAGAAGTCCCGGTTCAAGGATGCCTGACTCTTAACCTTCAGGTAATTGAAGGCGGCCGCCTGCAGTTGAATGAACCCATCCCGAAAGTGGGCGCGTGTTACAACGTGCCTATGGGAATGGAAAATGCCTGGAAAAGCGAGTTCAGTGATCAAGAGATCGCTCGCTTCGCCAAGTATATATTCGACAAGAGCGATGGCAGTATGCCGCTCGAAGTCATAGTCGAAAAACTGAAACAAAGCACCTCGACCTGGACACTGGACCTGAGAACTACTCAGGTCCAGCCCTCCCCCTTACCACCAACCCAAGTTGTTGTTACGGAACCCACGGCTACGTTCGCACCGACCGAGGTCCCGCCCACTCCGACTCCAGAACCCACGGCCACACCGGCCCCGACACCGACACCGTCGGTGATCGCCGTCCCCTGGCCGGAAAAGGAACGTGGATTCTCTCTTGAAGAGCTCGCTCGAGTAATGACCGACCACAACATCAAAACTGTGGCTGGTGAAAACAAAGGCACCACTCCTCAAGACCGCACCAACTGGGCACTCTATTACCCAGTCTCCGAAGGCGTACAGGACTACGTCGTTTTCAAGATGCTTAACTCAACCCTACCGACGACATGTATCGACGGTAGCTCAGTTACCCTATCACTCCTGGAGATCGCTGATCCCGCCTCGATGAAGATCTCGGCCGGAGCTTACGATCTCTACTTTGTCTGTAAATAAGGAGGCAAAAATGCCTAAGTGGTTTATTAAGATAGTCTTTTTCCTGATACTAGGACTCCTTTTGTTTGCCGGTATTACCGTCGGCCTTACGTATTTTCAGGTGCAGCAACAGCCCCAGGCCAGATCAACCGGCCCGGCTCCAACCGTAGATGCCACGGCTCTGGCCAAATACACACCGACTCCGGGGCACTCCGTGCCCCAGAATGCTACGGCTGTGTATATCGCCAAACCCACTCCCTACGTTGAGTGGACTCCCGCTGACGCAAAAGCCTTCATCGATGCCATGCGTCCGAAGGCCTACACTCAAACCAAGAACCTGCTCATCAGTAGCGAGCTTGGTGCTCCGGGAGCAGGCTGGCAATGCGTCCAGATCAGGACCGACATTCTCGGCCTGTACACCATCGAAGGTGACACCTTCTGCCGCATCTCGCTCACCTGGACCGACTGGCAGCTGGTGATCAACCCTGAAGACTTTGAGATTCAGGTCGAAGAGGGAAGACACGTTCAAATCCCCTCCATCGACAAGAACGGTAACGACTATTTCGACGAGCGTGCGCTCGCCAAGGTCACAGTTACCATCAAGCAGATCGGCCTCAACAGCCCGGGCACCAGATTCGACCAGCGCTTCGACTTCTACAAAGACGTCAGCAACGCCTGGAATCTGGTCATAGACCTGAAAGCAGTCATTCAAGGCACAGACCTTCGGGAAAAGGCCAATGAATTGACCGCCGACGCGCCGGACCTGGCCCTGGCCGACTCCTTTGCCCCTCTGATGCCCGATGGTAGTCGCTCCGGCGAATACGCCGACCGCCTATATGAGACCTTTGTAGAGAGCCTCACCACCCCAGGTGAGCAACACGTCTACAATAGCCTCCTGGACACCGCCGTGCTCATCGCTGGCTACCGCTGTCCGGAAGTACCTACCTCCGGCCAGGAAGACTGTGTTGATCACAACTTTGCCGGACTCGAAAGCCTGACCATAGTTGTGCCTCCTCAACCTGGCACTCCTTGTGACTGGGTGTACGCCGACGATATGAAAACTCAGGTTCTGCCTGATCAATACTGTCGCTACACCTTCACCGCCACCGGGATCGGCTTGGAAGCTCTCAACAACCTGAAAACTACCATAGACCGGACCAAACTGGATCCGAAGGTAGATTATCAGACACTGATCCAAAAGCTTCTTTCCATTCCCTAATCCTTTCTATTGTTTCTCTCTCCCCGGCTCACCGCCGGGGATTTTTTATGCAAAAAAAAGCCGGCTGCATAAAGCAACCGGCAAAACCAACCTTTCTACTTACTTTCCACAATGTCTTCACCACCACTGGCATGAGTCGGCAAACGGAAAGTACCCACATACTCATTGATCACGTGCTCCAGGGGCGCAATTTGTTCATCGTAGAACTCCTTGCCGTACCGGGCACCCGCGGTTTGAATGTTTTGCGCCAATATGGTCTGAATAGCCGTACTGGCGGTCAGCATATAAACCTGCAGCATCGTCAACAGGAACTCAAACACCACGTAGCATTTGATGTAAAGGCTGAGCGAATTGATCGCTCGCGTTACATTCGCTTGTCGTGTCTGGTTCTTGGACAGAAGGTGGAGACTTACAGCCATCTCCCCGATCAACTCGAGTTGACTTTTGACAGTCTGCTCAGTGTTCTCACCCATAGCTGCGACCAGCTTCTGGTCGATGTTGATACGCTCCAACATTTCCTCGGCTCGATTGTCCAGCTCGGCCAACATCGATGCGCACTCAAGCGCCTTCTGCAGGTCGTCGGTGTACTGGACTACGTCCTGCGCGCTCAGCAAGCGTCGTTCTTCGGCCTCGCTGAATCGTTGAACGATCGAGTCCAGTCTTGAAACGATCTCCAGGTTCTCCGCGTGCGTCCTATCGAGGAACTGTCGGTTATCACCGAACATTTTCCACGCAGTAGTCATTACTTTCGCATAACCACTGGCCAAGACCAACATCTGGGTGAATTGAGGCACCGATGTGAGAACCACAAGCTCCTTCATATCTGCCTGCTTCACCTCACGGATCTGGCCGGACTGGTATAAAAAGCCTTGGATTTTCTCCATCAGCCCCGCATTCTCCGAGAAAGCCGGTTGCGAGATCGCATACCAGTCGATAGCGGAGAACTTTTGGAGAAGTTCAACCTGAGCATCGATCTTGGAACTTGCCAAGAGATACTGAAAACCGTCCAGCGCATTATGAAAAGAAGGATCGAGTAACGCGAACAAAAGATCCATGCGCGAACTCGCCACCTGAGAGGGCGACATCACCTGTAATGAAGGCAAAACCGCAGCCGGATCCATCAATAGACCGGGCGCAGAACGGTTCACTGCCTCACCAACGTTTCCTGTCGAGAACGTGGTCATTGCGTCCTGGAACTGTCGAACTACATGACTGGTCACCTCGATCGCGTCTAATCTCTGACGCCGATCCAGACCTTCTGTAACCAACTGACCCTTACTCTTATTTTTCGTTTTAGACATGAAAAACCTCCGTTTAGAAAGAATAGTATTTTAAAGTTCCCAAGCCTAGGCATTTTTGTGCCTAATTTGACTTGATCAAAACAACTATTCTCTCGAATAATTATTTTGAACAAATCCCGTAGTGGAGGGTTACTCCACTACGGAAAATACTCTAAGGATTTACATTAACAGCTTCGCCAACTGAGGCAAGATCCAGATCCAGGGTAGGCTGAAGAACAGGATCTGAATGAACAGACCCTGAGAATCGGCCTCCAGGAAATTCAGGTTGCGCAGGTCAACTGCCCCGTCACCCACACGTCCACCGATCCCTTTCGCCTTGGGCTGGAGAAACACCGAGCCGTAGATCATACCTACGACAAAAGCGATGCCCAAGCCACCGAAAACGGACAGGAAGATCTGGGATTTGGTGAGAAAGGCCAACCAGAAAGCGGCCTTCGCTTGTCCGGCCGGGTCAAGCGGGATCACAAACCCCGCGATCTTGTCCTGGATCAGGACGAAGACACCCACAAATGCCGCAGCGAAAAAGACCGTCATCAGCGTTGTTCCCAAAAGCGACCGCGCCATTGCCCCACCCCGGTTGATCTCAATAAGCTGGATAACCATACCCAGCACCATCAGGATCATGCCGATCATGGAGAGGATGCCATCGGTCGGGAACCACCACCGAAGCAGCAGTCCGGACGCATACACGCCCATTGCCACAACGGACAGGTCCTTAAGTCCGGTAATCGCTGCCCCGCCTTGAAAGGCGATATTGAGCAGGAAACCGACTGCCAGCACCACATAGAGCACGAACTGCTCGGTGGCCTGGCCCGACTCTGCCGCCCATTTGGCGATCGGAGCCGCAAGCAAGACTGCCAGAAGCATCGCCATGATGCCGCCTGTGGCTAGTTTAATATCACTGAACTCCCGGGCTGAGCTCCGTTCCTGGTAAACCATGAACAGCATCAGTGGGACCCCCAAGAAATACAGTACCCAGTTCCATGGAAATTCTTCCAGGAAACCGGCAAAGCTCTTGGGTTTGTCCAGGAAATCACTGGTGATGGACGAGTCCACCACCGAAAGAGCCCACTCCTTTTTGGCATCGGCGCTCAGCGTCTGGCTTGAGGCTGGCACAACACCCTCGGGAGCACTGGGAGAAACGACCGTCGCCCCAGGTGTCGGAGTTCCGAAAACCAAGGGCGGGGTGCCTCCACTCATCACCTTGGGGACCAGAACAAACGCGAATACCAACAATAGCACCGCAGCAGCAACGGCCAGAACGACCGTTTTTTTGCTACCCTGCTTACCCTTCGGGCTCGCACTTCCCAACTTGGGCAGTTTGAACCCACGAGTCCCTTTTGGAGAGGGTTTCAAAGGATCCATACCGGGAAACTTTGAGTGACCTCCAACGACCCTTCGTTCCGGCTCGGGACTTTCTCTCTCTACCGGCTCACTTTCCACAGGTTTACCCTGTGGGACTGAAACGGAAGAAGTGACCGCTTTCCGGATTAAGGGTAACGCTTCACCCAAGGGTTTACCCTGAATGGCAGCGATAGCCTCGTTTGCCTTAGCCTCGGGAGCCTTATTAAGCTCCACAGTGATTACCCGCAAAATCTGATCTGGGATCTTCATTGAAGACGCCCATTCAATGAGCAATTCAGTATTCATAAACATCCTCCAAAATTTGAGAGAATCTATTTCCTTAGAGTTATTAAGGTTCAGCAGGCAAAAGCCTGTCCATACCCCATATTGTAATCATTTGCTCTTATTATGTCAATTCGCAATCCCCTCCTTGCTTTCCCCTGCTTCCGTGTTAGAATAACTCTTGTTCCAAGACCTCGGGCGATCACTAAGTCCCGAACAGAACACCCTACAGGGCACGTCTTGGATACGCGCCCATTTTTATGGGCAAAATAAACAACCATTAATCAAAATGCCAAACCAAAAAAACGTTCATCAGCTGGCCGAGTTAATCAAAAGCCTTTCCGACGCCAAGGCGGTCATCCTTACGGAATACGCCGGTCTCTCCGTTTCTGAACAAAACCAGCTCAGAGCCGAAGCCGCCAAAAACGATGCCGTCTTCGTCGTCGCCAAAAACAACCTTCTCAAACTTGCTCTCAAAGAGACCAACTCTGACCTCGTTGACGCTCTCAGCTCATTCCTCCAAGGTCCCACGGCCGTCCTCTTCTCCAAGAAAGACGCTGTTTCCGGTGCCAAGGTCGTTATGAAGTTCGCCGAAGACCACGACAGGCTCAAGGTCAAGTCCGGGATCATGGATGGTAAGACCATTTCCCTCGTAGAGATCACCACCCTTTCCAAGCTCCCCAGCTACGAAGAGCTACTCGCCAAACTCTTGGCCCAACTCCAGGTCCCCGCTCAAGCTCTTGTCCGTCAACTTAATGCTCCCATCCAAAACCTCGTCTACGGCCTGGATGCTCTTAAAAACAAACTTGCTGCTCAGTAATTAGTAATTAATAAATAAAAACACATGTCAGACAAAGTCCAAAAACTCGTCGACCAAGTCAGTGAACTCTCCGTTTTGGAAGTCGCTGAGCTAGTCAAAGCCCTCGAAGAGAAATTCGGTGTTACAGCCGCTCCCGTCGCCGTCGCCGGTGGCGCCGTAGCAGCAGCAGCCGCTCCCGCAGAGGAAAAAACCGAATTTGACGTCGTCATCGCAGATGCCGGTGCCAACAAGATCGGTGTTATCAAAGCCGTCCGTGAGATCAAATCCGATCTAGGATTGGTCGAGGCCAAAAACCTCGTTGAAAAGGCTCCCGCCGTCGTACTCGAAGGCGCTAAGAAAGAGGACGCCGAAGCCGCTAAGAAGAAACTCGAAGAGGCCGGTGCCAAGGTTGAGTTGAAATAAACTTTCCCTTCCGAAAACAGAATACCCGCCAAAAGGCGGGTTTTTTGTTGACTTTTATCCCATAACGCATTAAAATCCCCTCATCTTTCTTCCACTTGTTTCCCACAAGGAGCAAGACCCACCGCACGTTAAAGGATTGACATGAACCAGACTGACTTTAGACCCTCTGTACGCCTTGACTCAAGTTGTGACAAAGTTACCATCACCGCACCTCGCAACACTCGCGAGCGAGCCTGGGAAATTCTTGGCTATTTCTACGATGAAGGCATTTTCGACAAGACCGGCGGAGTCCCCACACAGATCTTCCTAAAACCTCATCCGGGATACGATAATGATGCCGTCTTCTCCATCGCGGTCACGGCTGTATATCTGGCTACGGTCAACAAGGACCTCGAGTATATCTGGACAACGCCATTTGAGGTTCACAAAAACCTGATCGCCAATCAAGGAATTATCACCGCTAATTTTCCTCCCGGTGATAAATGGATCGATTTCGTTCTCAAGTCATATATCGTAAAGCAAGCCCTTAAGAGATTGAACGGTGTCTACGAGACCGGGTTCAAAAGGTTAGGATACAAAATGAACGTCATCAATGGTTGGATCAATGAAGTCGTCTCGTCCTATCCCCACATCAAAAACAAAAAGATCTCCAAAAAGGCTCTCGCCTTTCTGGAGTATCTTGATCACGCCTTAGCGTTGGCCAAAGATATCAATGAGTCTGTCGCTCAAGCAAAACTGAGGGCCGACTCCATGATCAAAACGTTCCAGGAACGTCTCGAGGGTAAAACGTTCACGGGATTCGACATCCTGACGGACGCCGAACGTTTGATCAGAACTCTCCAAAACATCACCGATCGGATCGAGATCCTCACGGCAGAAACCAAGGCACTACACGCCTCTTTCCCCGACGAGGACGACATTCAGACACGGCTAAGGGAAATTCGCCTACATACCTCCCCTCCGGCGATGATTGAAGACAAGAAGTAATACCCTCCACCCGCTCTTATACAGAGCGGGTTTTTATTTCTGGACATTCCCAAACGTTTGTGATATTATAAGCCGTTCCTATCCCTACCCTAAACCCACCCCAGGAGGCACCTATGAAAACCTATATCGATCGTGAGATTCTTGTTTCAAATAACACTTCCGAGCAGTATCCCGTTTCGGCCTATGAGTTGGTAAAACTCATCAATCCGGATGGAGAGGACGTCGGTAGTTTTATTTTTTCCGGCAGATACCTCGTAGATGTTATTCCTACCGGTGTTGTCATCCTCTCTGATGTCCCTCGCGAAGATGAGAGGCTATATGTCGATGTCAACTACAATGCCGGCCAACTAACCAAGATTGAAAATCGTGGGTCGAAGATCCTCAGTGTATCCCAATTCGGCAACAAAGAAGATTTTTTTGTTCCGTACGAAAACACAGTCCTTACTCCGCGCCCCCTCAAAATTTCCTGGCCCTTTTACTCAACAAAGTTAGACAAAGATATGATTGTCACCATCGAATTCAAGCCGCTACCTGCAGAGCATGCCCTGCTCATGCAGTACCAAATTGACTGAGATGACCACCCGCTCCCTAAAAAGAGCGGGTTTTTTATGACAAAAAAGCCGGGCGTTAACCCGGCCAACCACCTGCTATTCCTCTAACTTCCGCAGCACCCTTCCAATCATTCTTGCCCTGCGATCGAAGTCAGCGCATCGATAACTATCGATCAAGCGGGGTAGTCCATTGCCAAGAGAGTCGATCGCTTCATCAATGTCTCTTGGTACAAAATTGTTCAAGCCGCCGATCCACGTCTCGACCACCCGATAGATAGCATCATAAGGATCAAAGAGCATCAGAGAAGAAAAATTTTCATTCTCATATAGCCACAGATCCGGCGTATCCCAAGTTCCAATGAGTTTGCCTATTTTCTCGAATCCATCTTTTCCGGCTTCTAAAATACCGGCGAACTGCCGTCCGAATACGCTGGCGCACCATGAACCGAAATCGACAATATCGATTCCGTTGGCCGTCACCGTAGGCTCGGCACTGACCAAATCCATCAAGAAAAACAGTGCCATGCTCGCCCCATCGGCAAAAACGGCTTTGGCGGTAAATAGGTCGTCCATGTACACACGCACCTGATGCGTCTCATCACCTGCCAAAGACGAGGCGAAAACGACCACGAATCTCTCCTGGTCGTTCAACCGGTCGATCTTGTCCAGATAGTTTTCTGGGTAGCGGATCCTGCGAGAATCGAATCTGACCATTTGACACTCCTTAGATAGAGGATTTTACTTAAAGTACTCCGATATTTTACTACTTAAATATATCTTTGTATAACAAAG
>CAZIPD010000011.1:0-2750 GCA_964541175.1 uncultured Pseudomonadales bacterium | reverse complement strand
TTTACTTAAAGTACTCCGATATTTTACTACTTAAATATATCTTTGTATAACAAAGACAATCAACTGACCAAGTGGGGAGAAAATCTCCGTATCAGACCATTGACTAACCACATTCTTTCTGTTAATTTCTATATCAGACATGGACAACCAAAATCTAACACCAATTAACAAAACCGTTAAAAAGGAACTAGATCTCAACAATCTCCCCGATCTTCTCACCGTCTCCGAGGTTGCCCAACTCCTCCGCGTCTCCACCCTCACCATCAAGCGCTGGGGCAAACGCGGCAAGCTTCCCGCCATCCGCATCAACTCACGTGGAGACCGTCGCTACAAGAAAGAATCCGTCCTCTGGATGCTCGGCATCAACCCCACTTCCCAAAACAGCTAAGTCCACAAAAAAGGCACCCTGTATTAGGATGCCTAAACTCCTGAACCATTCTCCTCACTTATAAATAATTGAGGATAAAGATTATCGAAAATGCTATGGCCGAGACCGCATAGATTGCGGCTGAAACAGTCAGCACTCTCCTGTCATTCCAAAATGTCTCCACTATAGAGATGACCAGATTTTGCACAGCCAAAGAAAAAAGGAAGGTCATCCCGAGCGTAATTACGAAAGCCAGGAACAACGACTCTATACCCAGCGCCGTTATGGTCGCCGAAAGAAACAAAACAAATGCTCCGGTTAATAACCCCATAAAAACATCCAGGATCAGGATCAATGCCCATTTTTTTGTCATTTACGGACTCCTCTTTTGAAAGTTCTTTTACCCCCATATTCTACCACTTTGGAGAATAGTCAATCCAAAAAACCTCTGAAATACTCCAGACCGACTGTCCTATCCAAAAAACCAATGTCGGTATTATTAGAAGCCACACCAACAAATCCGTCCACTCTCATCATATCCCCCTTTCCTCACTTCGTCAAAAAAAAGCACCCTCCCGCAGGAAGGTGCGCTACTCTACAGACCTCAATCAAATATCGGTTTTGCCGACATGGCCAAAACCAAAACAAATACCAACCAAGCTAAGAATAGTCCAAATATGTCCCAACGAAGAAGTTGACCGATGGGGTTTTGGTTCGACCTGGACACTGACAACCTTGGGTATTCTGTCCCCGGTTCCAATTGGTCAACAATAATGATTGGTCCCAGCAATCCATCACTCCGGTCTCGGATCATATATATTGTCATGTCTACCCCTGTTCTGAACTCAGTTTCATACCACAGGCCGTCAGCCTTGACTGCCTCGATGGGATCGGTTTTTTCGGATCCGAAATCAATTACGATTGAAAACTGATCACTGGAAATCACTTTGATCATGGCCGGGCCGGAAATCTTGGCCTTCATGCCCAAGGTGATCTCACATGTCAACCCATTTCCCGGACCATCCGAGCACGTCCGAAAAAAGTCACGTGCCAAAATCAGCCCATATGCTAAACACATGACTAGCCATATCATCCAAAAAACACGATAGCCTTTCATATTAACCTCCATGTTAATTTGCGATCTCCCATTATACCATTATAGGTCAAAAAAAGGAGCCCGTTAAGGCTCCTTATATTCCAAACCTAAGACCAATCTGTTAAACAGGTAGGACTTAGTATCGTCCCCCTCCGACCGGGGTTGATCATAGAACTGACCAATACAGGTCAGTAGTACGTGACCGGTACCGGGGTTGACGGACTCGAATCCTTTGCCAGGATAGTCACTCTTCAGCCAAGTAACGAGTTTGTTTATACTCGCTTCGTATTCCTCGACTGACTCCCGCATAACAAACGTCTTCGCTACGAGCGTGAAACTGACTTCTATTCCCGGGCAAGGTGTGTCCGAAGCAAACTCGCTGAATATTTTCATATCAGGAGCCTGACAAAAGACCACCGTTGCTCCGTTCAAGTTATCCAAGGCCGCCTGTCCTTCGGCCATCGTTTTAAGATGACCTTTGGTACCCAGTACATATACTTGGATACCCTGAGCGAACAGTTGTCCCGAGGAGATGAAGCCTGAATGGATCCAGGTCCCCAGCACCTCGTCTTGATAGGAGAAGATCGTTCCGTTGAACGGATCGAACAGCGCTTGAGCCTGTTCGTTGTCTCCGGTGAAGCCGAAAGGCTGCGCCCAGGTGGAGACGATCACTTCTCCGTTCAAAAGATAGATTCTCATCGCTGTCGGGACTCCGTTGGCAAGATCCACCCTACCATCGATCGAATAACCAGAGATCGGCGCTTCAGGAGTAGCAGTAGGTGTGGGTAAAACTTCAAACACCTCTACCGTCACAGCCTCGCTGATCTGGGTCGCTCCGGGAGGTTCAGCAGTAGGAGAAGGCGGAAAAGTCGCCGAAGGCATTGTTATTGGTATTTCTCGAATGCTGACAGGCTCTCTTGATTCCACCATCGGTGGAATAAAGTAGTACCCGATCAAAACTAAGCCGACCATTATTATCCAAACACTCAAGAATTTTTTCATTCTTACCTCCGATATAAAAAATGGGTTGGAAGATCAACTCCCAACCCAAACAAACAAACTTATTTCTTCTTCCCCAGTGCGATTGCACCGGCACCTACCAATAAGAGACCAAACACCAAGAGCCAACCGGACTGTCCACCACTCGATTCAAACCCCGTCTTCGGAGTTTCGGGAGTGCTTGTGGGAGAAGTTGGTTGAGTCGGGGTGCTCGTTGGAGTCTCCGGCGTACCAGTTGGTTGAGTCGGGGTGCTCGTTGGAGTCTCCGGCGTACCAGTTGGTTGAGTC
>CAZIPD010000010.1:0-18436 GCA_964541175.1 uncultured Pseudomonadales bacterium | reverse complement strand
AACAAGGTATCCGTACTGGAAGGTGCGGATGGATCACCTCCTTTCTAGGAGCGTAGGGCACACGAGCCCGAAACATCACGCCACACTATTGGTCAATGAGTGTCTAAATTTAAAATTGACCTAGACTCGCTGTCACATCTGAGACGATTAATGTTAAAAAAGACCCTGGAAGGGGTCTTTTTTGGTTTTCTTGGTATAATGGAGGGTAACAAGCACGTTTAAAGGAGGCACAATGGTCGGGTTTAAAGATGGGAAAATAGTTACTGATCTTGGACGGGTCGAGTTTATCTCCTTGTTACTTAAAGAATGGGGAGAGTATAGTGAGCGTGAGGTTGAGGCAATTCTGGACGAACTTGACCCAGAAGAATTGACCGATGCGTGGTTAGCCGAGCAAGGGTATACCGTGACCCAGAACACCTTCTTTATTGAAGGAGACGCCATCAATATATTGATGGTCGGAGATGGGAAATGGGTCATTGAGGATTATGACAGCGATGAAATGGAACAATTCGTGATCGAATTCTTGGAAGAGCCGATGTAAATGTATTGCCCGGGTAACCCGGGCATTTTGTTGCTTGAATCGTGCGTATGAGGTAAAATAGACGAGTGAGTTTTAGGGCGATTAGCTCATCTGGTTAGAGCGCGGTCCTGATAAGACCGAGGTACATGGTTCGACTCCATGATCGCCCACTTTAGTAAAGGGAGCGCAAGCTCTCTTTTTTAGTACAATACAGAGGTCCTTTTAAACAAGTCTTTCATCCAGGAGGAGTCATGAAGCTTAGAGTAATTCAGACAATTGAGGTCGAGGGCGAGGTCGTTGAGCGTCTGGAAGTTGAAGTGACCATGGAGAGTGGCGAGTCTTTCCCCGCGGGGCATAGCAACATTACGGCGTGTTGTGACGGAACGCTTCTTTTCTATGAAGGGTATAAGACGCACTTTGTTGCCGTATCGCCCGGAAAGACGGAGCCGATGCTCACTCTTGACGGGAAACCATTGGATAAACCATTCAAGCAAGCGTTTGGAAAAGGTCAAAATCTGACCTTGGTCCTGGCAAGAAGGGGCAATTTTGTGATCGTAAGACAGGTAATTAGTTTGAAGTAGTTTTCCTAAACCCACCAAGTCGGTGGGTTTTTGTTATATTGGAGGTAATGATACTGCCCAGCATGGAATTTTATTACAATTCCAGGAGTGAGGAGATAGACGTGATTTTGCCGGGGAGTACGCGAGGGACCGACTCAGAATTTATCCAGACACTTTATCAGGCAGGGAAAAAAGAGGGAATGAGCGTGGTGACATTCAATTATCCGTTCCATGAGAGACTGGAAAAGAAGGGATTTGGCGAGAAGGTGGACGAAGAGATAAGGGCGCTTGAGAGCGTGTTGGAGTATTGTCGAGCAGACGGGTACAAAGAGATCAGGTTGTTGGGAAAATCTCTGGGAGGAGTGGTTTCGGGGGAATTTCTGTCCAGACTATCCCAGTCGGAGCAAAAAAAGTTCGAACTGGTGGTGTTGGGGTACGATCTGGGATGGATAAAGATAGCGAATTTTAGAGAGAAAATAGTCATTATTCAGGGAAGTGAGGATCCTTTTGGGGGAGTTGATCTGGTCAAAAAAGACCTAGAGAACGCGACATCGACGGAAATTGAATATTATGAGATAAAAGGGGCGGATCATGGCTATAGGGACCCTCAAAATGGGGCCCCCATATACCTAAAACAGGTGGTAGAATTGCTTTTCTAGAAGGGGTCAGTATGGAGAATTACAACAGCACACCAGCGCCGAAATGGCCGGGCGAAAAGAGCCCTGTGGTCCAGTGGTTTGATTATGACTGTGGTGCTGCGGCGGTGAGGACTATTCTGGGACTTGTGGGTAGGCAGGACCCACCCCACGAGGTCCTGATGAGGGTTTTGGGCACTACCCCAGAGTACGGTACCCCCTCAAGGAACATAGCCCACTTTCTGGAAGGGGAAGGGGTTGACCTGATCGAGATCCATGGGTCGTCGGTGGAGGATATGAGAGGTCTTACAGACCGTGGCTGGGTATGTTTGGTGGCATTTCAGGCCAATGGATCAGAGGAGGATTATGAGAACCGTGAAAGTGGTCATTATTCGGTGGTTTGGGCTACGGATAAGAATTACGTCTGGATGGCCGATCCTGCGGTTGAAGAAAGTGAGTGGGGGTGGGGGATCAATCGTGAGGATAGAGAAGATTTTGAGAGGAGATGGATCGACGAGGACGGTGAGGGTCTGTTGTATTACCGGTGGATGTTGGCGGCGAGAGTAAAGTAGACCCGAATATGGAGGTGGATGGTATATTTGATATACAGATGTCCGTAAAAAAATGGGGGGTCAGTAGGTTTTTCTTTGTTTTCGTGGCTGCTTTTTTGACGACCTGGTTAACCCTTAACCTTTTCACAGCCAGGGCTTCCGACTTGAGCGTGGTTCAGGTCATAGACGGCGACACCGTTGTTATGAGTAACGGGCAGAGGGTCAGGTTACTGGGGATCGATGCTCCGGACCGGGGGGTTGAGGGGTCCGAAAAGGCAGGGGTGATATTGGAGTCGATGTTGAAAAATGGCAGAGTATGGGTTGAGGGGGATAGATATGAAGAAGACACCTTCGGAAGGAGATTGGGGTGGTTGTGGGTCAATTGTGAGAGCGAACCGGAATTCAAACCAGACAATTACATGAGCGTAGTATATGAACAACGCAGGGGGAAGGAGCTGGAAAGAAAGGTGGAGAGTAACCCAATGGGGTGTAAAGCAGGACTGTTGATCAATGAACAGTTGTTAAAAATGGGGTTGGTCAAGACGTATTTTGTAGACGGGGAGCTGAAATATTCGGAAAGGTTAAGACAGGTTAAGGGATTGGAGTAGAGGAGAAATCGAATATATTAATTTATTTTGTTCCTATTTATATAGTAGTTAATATAATAATTGATATTATTATAGGATTGATATAAAATATATCAATGAATAGTGGATTCTGGGGCAAGTTACCTTTACCGATAGTCGGTATGTCACCTATGGATGGGGTGACGGATGCCGCATGCCGATTCATTGCCAAGAAGTACGGGAAAGTGGATGTGACAATTACGGAGTTCGTGAGTGCGGAGGGATTATGGAGGATAAAGAAGCGTGGGGAAATGGATCATAAGATATGGAAAGAGCTGGAATATGATGAATCAGAAAGACCTGTTGTGGCGCAACTTTTCGGAAGTGATCCGGATTCTTTTTATGAGGCAGCGAAGATATTGGTGGAGATGGGATTTGATGGGATAGATATCAACATGGGGTGTCCGTCACCAGGATTGGAAAAAAGAGAGGGTGGTGCCGGATTGATGAGAAATAAGGAGAGGGCCAGGGAGGTGATCGAGGCAACCAGAAGGGGAATAGCGGATGCCGGAGCGGATATTCCTGTAAGCGTGAAGACCAGGATCGGGAGCAAAGAACCTGATAGAAGTTGGTGGGAATTTCTTGGCGAAATGAAGTTGCCGGTGGTGGCAATGCATGGCAGAACATTCAAGCAGTTGTATTCCGGGGATGCAGACTGGGATTCTTTAAAGGAAGCGGGAGAGATAATTAGAGCGAGCGGGGCTTTGTTCTTGGGGAATGGAGATATAAAAAGGCTTGATATAAATGGACAATCAGTAATGATCGAATTAACGAATGGCAAAAGATTACCTATGGAGGGCTTTGACGGAGTGTTGATCGGAAGACAATCGTTGGGTAATCCGTGGGTATTGAGAAAACAGGATTATGAGTTACCGAGTAGGGAAGAAAGATTGAGAGTGGCTGTGGAACATGCCAAGAAGCATGAAGAAATATTTCCCGATCATTTTGTTTCAGTCCGCAAGCACTTGGTAAGTTACGTTAAAGGATTTGATGATGCTTCAGAGCTAAGAAAAAAGGTGGTGACGGCCGAAAATGCCGATGAGGTGGAGAGGGCGTTTTTCCCCGCCTAATAAGTAAGAATTTCATGATTGTGTTATTGGGTCATGTTAGGTACCATATGGATATGACTGAGAAAAAGAGGCTATTTAAGGTTGTTAGCCAGGAACCTGAATACGTTTCGCCGGGAGATAGTCATCAAATGATCTTGGATGCTATTGCCCTTCTTCAGCAAGTTGAGAGGAATTACATTGGTCGTGATAGTGTAACCGTCGCTCTTCGTCACAATGACCCGATAATGGTGATCTGCGGGAGTGACCTTCATGCGGGTAGTATTTCTACGGATTACAAGGCTTTAATGGAGTTGAGAGACTACGCTATGGCTAACGAAAATGTGGGGATAGTTTTACTTGGAGATGAGGTCGAGGGGTTGAAAGAGGCGTACTTAAACACTAACACCGCGAGAACACCAATTGATTTTCAACAACAACTGGATTTTATGAGGGGTTATTTTCTTGAACCGTTGGCAGAGCAAGGAAAGATCTTAGCTATGGTGTCCGGTTATTGGGGACATCCCGGATGGGCCGAAGATGCGACAACGATAAATACATGGAGAATAATGACGGATGGTTTAGATATTCCACTATTGAGAAACGGAGGAGAGTTGAAAATTAAATTCGCCAATGGACAAACTCAATCACAGGTCATTTGGCATAACCCACCCGGTAAGAGCAGATTCGATCCGGTTTCCGGATTAAGGGACAGTGCTTTTCCAGTGAGTGAATCAAACAGAGCCGATGGTTACTTAGCAGGTCATCTTCACCGAATGGGTGTGGCTAAAGAAATCTATGCCGGGGCAAGAACAGCTGTTTACTATATTTCTTCCGGTACAACTAAGGGGTCATCGGCGGCGGTTCCTCCAGACAGATTTGGAGTTAAGCTGGGGATGCCTTTGACCGACCCTCTTGGTCAAGGAGTAATTTTGGAACCGAAACGAAAGAAGAATGGAGGAAAAAACTATCCTTTCTCTTCTATGGAACAGGGACAAACCGCTTTTGACGCATTGAGGTTGTTGGATAGTACTGAACGGCAGGGAATTACCGATGAGCTTATCGGCGAGATAAGGAATAAAGTTGAAGAGAAACCTTCGATCTCTCTTTTGGCTGGATCTAGCAGGATAAGTGGTGGTGAGTATACGGAGTCGAAGCCAACAGAGACGCATAAAGTTGGCGGGGAGATGGTTCAAAACCCTTATTCTAAGATGAGAATGAGGGCTCCATATGATTCTCTGACGTATGATGTTCAAACAAACTTACCGATCGCCTTACACCTTATCAGCAATGCCAGACTGGGGAGCAGTTCCGAGGGGTATGATGATCTATTGAAATATCAGGCCGAATTGATCTCCAATAATCCTCATTCGCTGATAGTGTACCTTCGAAATATGATCGATAGAGATGCTGGAGGAGTAGGAGAGAGAATAGATATTCTTGACAGATTCGTAGATCTTCTAAATGGGACAAAGGAGCAAACTTTGGCGATCATGATGTGCGAGTCGTTGCGCCAAGGATCATGGAAGAGGTCTGTGGGAAAGAGTATAGAACAGGCGCCACTGGCCCCCGGTTCATATTTGGCCAATGAAACAGGAATACCGTTGATCCATCACTTGTCTCTTATCAAGCTTGCCGTCGGTCCGTCGGTGAAGGTAAAAGAAAAGCCACTTTACATCGGAGCTTTCGCGGATAAACTACTAAAACACGGATCTTTTTCCAGACCGACTTATGGGTTGAGACGCATGTATGATCTGTATGCTCAGGAGAAACCGGGATTCGTAGCCGGAGGACATATGCCCCACGCCGGAACAATGACATTCTTTGACGGAGCCAATCCGGTAACCGATCACCCGATGTTGGTAGCTCCCGGGTGGTTCGCAAAATACGTTGATACCATGGGTAAGGGAAACGTGATGCAGGGGGCTGAACCGGGGCAAGCGATAATCTTTATGCCGGGGAAGACCCAGGCCGATTACTTGGCATTTCCAACAGTGAACAGGGAAGAGACTGATTACATGCATGATGCCCTTACCCTACTCCAGGGGTTGGAAATATTAGGATTGACCGACCAAGTGTTGAAGAAGGCAAAATAAGCTTGGGTTTTTGTCTCCATTCTTACAGTGTATGTTATATTGGGATTATGATTAAACTCTTGATAATTGAGGACGATTTATTACTTAACGAGGCATATAAGAAAAAATTCGAGGGTTTGTATGATGTTAAATTTGAGACAGACGGGGAAGATGGTCTGAAATCGGCTATTTCCTGGAGGCCGGATGTGATCCTCTTGGATATATTTCTTCCGGGGAGAATGAACGGAATAGATGTGCTTCAAGAAATGAGAAAAGATCGGACATTGGAGAAATTGCCGGTGTTTGTAGTAACAAATCTTCCTGACGCAATCGACAAAGTAATGAGTTTGGGGGCAACAAAATGTTCGATGAAGACGGATGTAGATCTTAATAGTATTGCAGAAGGGATCGAGGAACTTTTAGCCAAGACAACGTAATGGTAGTGTGGTGCTAAATGTTACAATGAACTGTGTCAAATAATGCCCTAAATGAAAGTAATGAGTCGAGGATTGGCAGGGCATTATTAGGAATTTTTTCGACTGTCGTAATCATTTTAGCAACCTTCTTGGTGTGGAGGTATGTGAGTG
This sequence comes from uncultured Pseudomonadales bacterium, assembly GCA_964541175.1. Classification (GTDB taxonomy): domain Bacteria; phylum Patescibacteriota; class Microgenomatia; order UBA1400; family MFAQ01; genus CAIQPO01. The sequence continues at coordinate 11,836 of CAZIPD010000010.1, read as the reverse complement.
TGACAGTAGAGGGAATTAGAAATGAATCATTTGAGAGAGAAGTCACCCAGGTCACGAATAAAGCCAGGGATAGGGTTGATTTCATGGTCGATACTTTATACAGCTTGAGGGGATTTTTGACCGTTGGAGATATCGATTCCGATAAATGGAACAACTATCTATCGTCGACTAGTATTGAAGACAGATATCCGGATTATTTTTCCTTTGCCTTTGTAGATATTGTTGGGAAACAGGATATTGAGAGTTATACACGGAGAACAAAAGTTACAGAGAGGGATAATCCACTGTATGAATCATTCTTCATTTTTCCAAAGCTGGACAATGCTCAGGTATATCCGGTGAGACTTTTGTATACATTTGATCAAGACGTTGCTTTGCTTCTGGGGTATGACGTTGGGTCATCTCCAGCTGTTTCTTCGGCTTTAATCGAAGCTGTAAGGACGGGGAAACCGGCTTTTTCTGAGGTAACCTATCTTAAATTATTGGTGCCATCAAGCGACAAAGTAGGGTATGTGGTGGCTATGCCTGTGTATTCTGAGGGAATAGCCGTGGACTATCCGATTGAACAGAGGAATAAGTATATGACCGGTTTTGTCGGTGTGTGGATAGATCAGAACAAACTGTTTGGTGGTTTATCCTCTAGAGGAGAAGACAATAGGCCATTGGTCAGGTATGATGTTTACGATGGCGAGGTGGCGATCCAAAAAGGGATTTTTGATGATTCCGTTAAACAATCTCAAAGAGAAATAAGTTTGATCGGGAAAAAATTCAAGATCATATTTTCGGGATCTGAGGAATACAAACTACCTTTCTTTCAGGAGAATCTGCCTTTATTTACCCTAATCACAGGTTTGGTGATTATTTTTATGTGGTATGGGACATTAATTTCTATACTAACCGCCAGAAGAAGAGCGGTAGATCTAGCGGATATTGCAACAAAGGACTTGAGAAAATTTAAGCAAGCAGTGGATGGAGTATCGGACCATGTAGTGATCACCGATCGGGAGGGAATAATAGTTTATGCCAATAAGGCAGCCGAAAGAATAACAGGATATTCAAATAAAGAAATGTTGGGGAAGAGGCCTTCTCTTTGGGGGAAGCAAATGTCCCCCGACTTTTACAAAAAAATGTGGAGGACCATAAAGGAAGACAAGAAGCCGTTTTATGGACAATTAACAAACAAGAGGAAGAGTGGGGAGCTGTATGAGGCCGAAACCAGAATATCGCCAATTTTGACCGAGAGGGGTGACCTGGTGTATTTTGTCGGTATTGAAAGAGACGTTACTAAAATAAAGGCATTGGACAGAATGAAAACAGAGTTCATATCTCTTGCCAGCCATCAGTTAAGAACACCGCTTTCTGCCGTTAAATGGTTTGGAAGAATGCTTTTAGCAGGAGACGCGGGGAAGTTGTCAAAACTGCAGAAGGAATATATTGAAAACATAAATGTAAGTAACGAGAGAGAAATCCAGCTGGTTAATTCGTTGCTGAATATAAGTAGGATCGAGTCGGGGAGAATCATCATTGTTCCGAAACCGACTAACATGAAGGAGCTTATCGAACAGGTGGTAGCAGATGCCGGTATTAGTGAGGATAGGAGGGTACAGAATATTGAGTTAAAGGTAGGGAAAAAACTGCCACTACTTAATATTGACCCTGATTTGATAAGGCATGTTTATATGAACCTTATTACTAACGCCATGCGATATTCCGATGAGGGAGGTCGGATATTCGTTGAGGTAGAGATGAAGGGGAAAAATATCCTTTCTTCCATTGAGGATCATGGAATAGGTATCCCTAAAGAAGAACAACCCAGGATATTTGAAAGGTTCTTTAGAGCAATGAATGCTATGAAAAAAGAGACCGAGGGAACGGGTTTGGGTCTTTATCTGGCTAAGACAATTGTGGAGTCTTCCGGGGGTAAGATCTGGTTTGAAAGTGAGGTAAATAAAGGAAGCACGTTCTACTTTACCTTGCCTCTTACGGGCATGAAAGCAAAGAAGGGTGATGTTACACTTACTTGAAATTATTAAACATAAAGTATGAAAGCATTAATTGTAGAAGACGACTCGTTTTTACTCAGCGCTTATAGATTAAAGCTTGAAGGGATGGGGTATGAGATTAAAGAGGCTCTCGATGGGAACGAGGCGTTGAGCATATTGGGTGCTTGGACCCCGGATGTGGTGATACTCGATCTAATGCTGCCAAACGTAGACGGTTTTGATTTCTTGGCAAAAATGAAAGCTGAGGACAGATGGAAAAACACTCCGGTTTTGGTAGCGTCAAACTTGGGACAGAGGGAGGATATCGATAAGGCGATGGTTTTGGGGGCTGCAGGATATGTAGTAAAGAGCGATCTGACGTTGTCAGAATTGGTGGAGAAGATAAATACCCTAGTGCCCAAGAAGGAAGCATAGTTTGTGGTTAAATTAGAGTTAGGTTTATGAAGAGTACATGTTATATCAGTGGAGGTAATCTTTGGTTCAATGGCAGAGCATTTGGTTGGAAGAGAGAATCTTTGAAGGATATTTTCAAGGCGGCGAAGAAGGATAAGGGTATTGATGAGATCAGGTTGGTGTTGGGGCGAGAAATGAGTTTTGTGGTGGCAGTGAGGATTGATGCTTTGGTGACCATGACACGGGAGAAGGCGATGAAGCTTGCCGAGGTTAATTTGCCCTTCGTACCAGTTGATAAAGGATTCGACTGGGAACTGATCTCGTTGGGTGAGGGGGACGTATGGATACAGATTGCTGCTATAGAACCCGGCATGATGAAGGTTTTGGTGGAGGCAACTAAGAGTGCCGGTATCAAGATATTGGATGCTATTCCGGCTGCCTTGGTCTTGGCCAGGGCGTCCTTGGACCATGATGCTCCTGTACTAATCAAATGGCAGGAAAAAGAAAAGATCTCCGTGTTGGGAATTAAGGGTTTGGTCGATTATGTTGGGGCTGATGAGGACGAGAAAATAAATACGTATGCCAGGCATAAATGGCATTTGGCTGTGAACCCTGAGCAGTTGGTATTGGGCGAGGAAGAGTTTGATTTTCAGAAGGAGTTGGACGCAATTCGGCGAAAGGGAGATGATGCTCAGGTGATGGGGATTGACATTGGCAAGGAGGAGGTGCGGGGGTTTATACAATTGGATAATAGGGAGGTCGGAAAAGAAGGTGTAAGTTTGGTGATGGAGAGTGAGGTAGGGTGGAGAAGGTGGGTAAGGGTTGTTGGACCGGTGGCTGTAATAGTGGTGTTAGTGACAACTTTCGTTATTTTTGCCCTTCAGTTTAATAGAGGTCCGGTAGAGCCGGTCGAAGAAGTGACCGTTTCACCAACTTTTGCTCCTGAGGTAGCGACCGAATCATCTCAAGTTGGTGAACCGGCAGATATAACGGTCCAAATACTGAACGGTAGTGGGGTGATAGGGGAGGCTGCCAGGGTGAGGGATGAATTAACCGCCCTTGGATTTACGGATATTGACATCGGTAATTCACCGCCTTTGGTGAGAACGGAGATAGCATACAAGGGCGATGTATCGGCAGAGGTCTTATCTGCGATTGTTGAGAGTCTCAGTGAGTTTGAGATCGGTAATCTGTTCTCTCTGACGAGTGAGAATAAATATGACGTGATAGTGACGATCGGCACTACCAGGAAGGAATAAAAAAAGCCCGCCGGGGAGGCGGGCTGGAGAATGTTTTCCTATTTCATCAGGAAAACGAGAATGTTGAAAGCGGAGAAAATGGTAACGCAGATGACGATGTTGGTCAGCAACTGCTTTGCCGAAAAGCGCTTGTTAATGATGTCTCCTGCCGAAAGGGCGACACCGGAGATCACTCCGGCCAGTATACCTCCGAGCAGAAGGCCGAAGGTATCGATCACAAAAACGCAGGCAGTGACAGCTACCAGGATAACCACGATCGTGAGGATGAGGCTCTTCATTAGCGTGACTCCAATTTCTTGAGAATTTGGGTGCTGGAAAAGACAAGCACATCATGAAGATTACCTGCCGTTACAGGAACGACACGGGTCTTGTTGTGTTTCACATCAACCCAAAGATCCGTGTCCACTATCTTCTGACAGACGAAGATGCCCTTCTTGTTCATTTCGACCAGAAGCCCACTGTACATCCTTTTGGGCACCATTGGGGGAGCGAAGGGATTTTTGTCAGACCAAAGCTGGGTGAACCAGGTCACCTCTTTGATATAGTACCCTTCAAAACGGCCTCTAACCGGAAATGTCGCCGTGAGCTTGCGCTCAGCGTTGTGGATGTTGAGAGATTGAAGCAGTGACAGCAGGGGTTCATTTTCCGGCTCAAGAGTAGCGCGGAAGAGGGGGTTTGTTTCTTGTCCTTCACGGATCTCGTACCAGCAGATGAGTCTGGAGATGGTCGCTCCATCAATATTGACGAAGTTCCGGTCGTGATTGGCAAGGATGATGGGTTCAGGATCAAAGAAGGTCAAAAGGGAAAGGAGCTCTGCTTGGTACTTTGAGTATCGGCTAATCAGCAAATTGCGCTTGATGGGATCTTCGTTATCCATATCTTCTCCTTTTAGAGCCAGATGAAGGCGATGAAAGGGAGTGTTCTCAGGATCATAGTGAAGACTAACATGAGAGAAAAAATTAACCAGTCGACAAATTTGATGTCTTCCGGCTCTAGAGTCTTCGTCCGTTTGTCGGTTATGACCTGAGCGGCGCTGCTTACAAAGAGCAGAACTCCGAAGAGAACGCTCGTAAGTTTGAGGGAGAAAAGGGTCACAATGACTGCCATGAGCAGATTGAGAATCCCGGAGAGCATTAAAATCACCGCAACAGCAATTACCCATTTCGGAAGCTTGCTGGTTTCAACGCCCTTATATTTCTGGATGAATGGAGTGCTGACTCCATACGTTGCCGCGAAGAGAATGCCCATTGCCAGACCGAGATAAGAGATCGTGAGCATGTTAGCCTCCTAAGCCAGGATTAGTAGAACTGAAAGTGCCGGTAGAAGCCGGAGGATGAAAGAGAGCATGAAGATAGGAAAGTAAAATTCCCCAAGATTTTCCGGGTACATAACACCAAGCGCAGCCATGACTATCTCTACCAGAAAGATCAAAAAAGACCACATGATGGTCATCGGTAGATGAGACAGGGCGATCAGGGCAATAAGTGAGATCAAAAACGTGAAGTTGAGAAACGAGACTACAAGACCGAACATCTTAGACCGGGAGAAGTGATGCTTGTAGAGAAAGCTGAAGATGTGGAAAATCAATCCCGAGAACAAACTAAACAGGGCGATTAGCTGGATCATTGATCACTCCTTTATGTTTTTTTGAATGAAAGGTAGAAATATCCCTCCTAAACTTAGTGAGTCCTGGAGGGAGGTTGTCGATCGCCGACTAGGGCTTGGACTTTGCGATTAAGATCAGGATGATCAAAAAGATCAGTAGCATCGCGATCACCATGACCGGGGCCCATAATTCAGATATGGCCATGAAAGCAGGAACCTGTGCGATCAGAAGAGCGAGAAAGTGGGACATTTGAAACCTCCTTATTGTGTGGGGGGATGTAAAGGTTGGACTTTGTAAGTCTTGGGGGATTTTATCCTTTTACTCCCATGTTTGTCAAGCTTTGAGATCGAGCTTGCCCAGAGCGATGAGACGACCGATGGCGGACAGGAAGAAAGAATCGTTGATCTTGGTCATCAATTTTGGGAGGTCCTTGATCGGTAATACAGAAATGCTAAAGCTAATACCTTTGGTCTTTATGGGAGTTATTGTATCTAAATTGGCCGCCTGTGAGCCGTCGATGATGGCCGCGAAAAGGGAGGAGCAGTTATTGGTCATTCCAATATCGGGGGTGATGTGTCCCAGGTCAATGAATTCCTTGATAGCCAGGTCTTTGAGGCCGAGCTGGCGCTTGATCTCATTTTCCTGGGCAAGGGGTAAATTTACCAAGTGGCGGTCTTTGAATTCGATAAAACCACCGAAGGAGTCATAAACCTTAGAATTTTGAGAGAATTTGTAGATGGTTTTGGTGATGAAATGGGTAATCACACCTTTTTCTTCAACCAAGAGAATGCCTTTATATCCCGGGTTGGCGCCGGATTTCCAACTAACGTATTCGTAGGTAAATACTTGGTTCGTTTCCTGGGAGCGGACCTCAAAAACCGGAGTGATGAGATAGTTTCCTCTTTCAAGCTTGAGCAGTCTTAAGATATCAAAATTATCGAGTTCGTCGGGTCTTTTGGCGAGATCTTCAAGAAATCCGTCAAAATCATCGGGAAGGGATAACAATTCATACTGGAGGTCTAAATCGGCGTTTTTGAACCAATTATGTTTACCCAGCTTCTCATTGATGGTCTTTCTTTTCTCCAGAATAGTTTGAGTTGTCTTTGTCATAGATTAGGTTAGCAACGAGCCTGTATTTTACCCTATAGGGTTATGATATGTCAAGAATGGAGTGAAGAGGGAGCGAGAAGTTTTCGTGCCCAGGATAGATGAGGGTATTGTCTGGGAGGTTTTTGAGCCTGTTCAGGGAAGCATTCAGTTTATGGCTGTCGGAGTAGGAGAAGTCGGTGCGACCAACTCCTTCTTCGAAGAGCAAGTCTCCGGTGAAGAGGTTGTCTTGGACGAGAAAACAAACCGAGCCCGGTGTGTGTCCGGGAGTGTGAATTACCTTGATCACCAGCCCATCGAGAGATAGAGTCTGTTCGTCTTCAAGGCTGTTGTCAGGAATGGGAAGGCGAAAGGTCTTCTCGCCTGTCCAGTAGCTGGAGGACTTATCTGCTTGACGATAGAGAAAGAGATCTTCCTGGTGGAGGTAGATAGGAAGGTTGAAGTTTAGCTTAAGTTCGAGTGAGGCAAGGCAATGGTCGAAGTGGCCGTGGGTGAGTAGGATCGCCAGGGGACGGAGTTTTTTCTCAAGTATGGTGGTGGAGATAAAGTCGGCGTCCGCGCCGGGATCGATGATAACGCAGGAATCGCCTTCGGAGACTAAGTAGCAATTGGTGGCAAGAGAACCTACGATTAGGGGAAAAATGTCCATATAGAGATTGTAGCTCAGGAGATTTGTAAGACAATTGACATTGTAATGATTATTACTTTATGATGATTTTAGTTAAAAATTTGATAGAACGTATGAAAAAGATTCTGGCGATGGTTTTAGCAGGATTATCATTGGGGGCTTGTGGTCTTTACAATTCTCCGACTCCGATACCCGTTCCTCCCGAGACTTCCACGTCCACTGAAGAGACAAAGATGGCGCCGAGATCTTTGGTGATGTTGGCACAATCGGGGTCTCAACAGCCAGGAACGGCGGTGTTGACCGATCTGGGGGGTGGAAGGACACAAGTTGTCATCACTCTTACGGGTCCAGTAAGTTCTGTTGCCCAACCGGCCCATATCCATACAGGGAGTTGTCCCAACCCCGGAGCGGTCAGATACCCATTGAATGACGTGGTCAGTGGGAGGTCCGAAACGGTGGTTGAGGCGGACATGGCAAGTTTGTTCGGAACAGAAGCCTTGGCGGTTAACGTTCACAAATCGGCAGTCGAAGCCTCGGTATATGTAAGTTGTGGAGATTTAAAATAATTAGTATACCAAGCAGTACTGGAGGCCTTCGGGACCGTGAACCGAAGGTCTTTTGGTGATAAACTTTACTTATATGAGCAAAATAGTCGACTGGATCAAAAGCAATTGGTTATTATCTTTATTGATCTTGGTGGTTGGTTATTTTGTAGCCAGAGATTATTTTGGGGTATCGCTTTATAGAGATTCAGCATCACTCGATATGGGGTATGGTGTTGGAGGAGGGGGAGTGATAGCAAAGACTATGATCGCCCCCGATAGATTCGTGCCCGAGTCGGCGCCAGTAGCGCAAACGGAGAGACTGGTGGTCCAGGATACGGATCTATCCTTGTTGGTTAAAGATGTCTCCGGGTCGATTAAAATTATCGAAAATGCCGCGGTTTCTCTGGGTGGATATATGGTGAATAAAAATATGAATCAGCCGGAGGGGGCTGCCACCGGATATATCACTATTAGAGTTCCGATAGAGAAAAGAGAAATGGCCTTGGGAGAAATCAGAAAGGCCGGTGTTAAGGTTGTATCCGAAAATGTATATGGTTATGATGTCACAGATCAATACGTTGATATGGAAGAAAGAATTAATCAACTGGAGAAGACAAAGGCAAAAATCGAGGCGATCATGGACCAGGCGACCAGGGTAGCCGATCTAATAGAAATTCAGAATCAATTAAATTATATTCAGCAACAAATCGATAGTTATAAGGGGCAGCAGAAGTATCTGGAGCAAACGGCAAAGCTAACCAGAATAACGGTGAATTTATCGACCGATGAGCTGGCACTGCCATATACTCCCGATGAGGCGTGGAGACCGGAAGCGGTATTCAAGAATGCGGTCAGGATGATGATCCAAGTCTTGAGATTCTTCGCCAACGCTGTCATTTGGGCGGTCGTATTTATCCCAATACTGGCACTTGTCGGTGTTATCTATTGGCTGTTGAACTTCTTGAGGCAAAGGTATATGAAATAGGATTTTGGAGTAGGGTAATAAATTTAAAGCCCTCCCCGTTTGGGGAGGGCAATTTGTAGTTTTAACCTAACTTTTTACGGAACCAGACCCAGCCGACGTCAAGTGCGTGGCGGGGGATATTCATGGCGAATAGGCCAAGGAATATCTTGTTCCCCATGAGAATGATGAGCCCATATGTGGTTGGCATCAGAAAGTGCGTAAAGAGCAAAATCGCTCCGAAAATAATGATGGCCGTCACCAGACAGGCGAGGAGGTCGGTCACAATACTCCAGAAGGGACCGAGTTTGTCGTCCACCAGCGGCCTTTCTATGTGGGGTGGTAAACCATGAAGGATCGCAATGCCGATGACGATCGCCCAATGGAATCCACTATTAACGGATATTTCCGGGAAAATCGAGAGCATTAGAAATAGGACGAAAAACCCAAGAGGAAGACCGAAGATCGCGGTGGTAAGAACCCATTTAGATAACTTCACCACAATTTCCCAATAATGTTTTACAAGTTTCATATCATTCTCCCTTGTTAGCCTATTAGGCTATAGATCCAAGTCCAGCCAATATCAAAGATCTGGAAGAGAAAAGCTTCAAGAGTGACGATCATCCAGATCTTGACGATCTGATGAAGGATGATCGGAATGAGCATGGGGAAAAAGATGTAGATAACTATCATTAACAGCCCGATGGTGACGGCAGCACCTAAGGCTGAAGCGATAATCTGGATAAGCGATCCTTTGATGATGCCTTTTTCCCGATAAAGAATTGTCGAATAATGAGGCGGTGTTCCCAAAACCAAAATTATGGCGATGAAGACAGCCACAATGTAGGTAGGGTACTCTCTTACTCCCGGGAAGGCACTGACCGAAATGAGAGTGCAGGTCAGCGCGAGAGGAATGCCTGTGACGAGAGTGGTTAGACCCCACTTGAAGAATTTTGATACCCATGTCAGTATCCGGTTCATAGCGGCTCCTTTTTCTGAATAGGTTAAGGTGCGATTGAGGGAGATTGTAGCGCCTCAGGTGCTAATAATCAAGTTATAGGGTGTTAAAAACCCTCCCGTTGGGGAGGGTATATAGATCAGTCGGCCAGCAAGCCGATCTTGGAGCGGGCATAGGAGTAGAGTCTGACGACTCCCGTAAAGGTGGCCAGGGTGAATAGACCTTCGGAGATCGCATATGCCAGAGTGTCGATGTTCATCAGGCTTCCCGATCTGAGCGTGACGAGTAGGTAGCCGACGATGAGGATATAGATCAGCGGGAACAGCCAGTCGGTGAAGTTTCCCTTGAACGGATAGACCGGAAGGGTCAGATAGTACATGCCTGCCGAGGCGACAATGATTCCGATCATGCCGACGATGTTCCAGTCTGGAGACTTGCCGAGAAGGTAATAGGCTGCCATACCAAGAATCACCAGAACGAGGTTGCGCATATTTATCTCTCCTTTTGAAAAGTGCGGTTGGAGGGAATTATACCCCTTTTTGCCTGAATAGCTTGTTGAAAAGACGGATTAACGATAAGCTTAATTAATGGAAACAGTGGTGAAGACCGAAGGGATTGATGTGGCTTTGGAGATGCAAGTTAAAGAAGGGAGGAGCTTGGGTATTTTTGTGGAGGAGGTGATCGATCAAATGGACGCAGAAGAGTTAGTGAGAATGAAGGGGGAAGGAGTAGGAAGAAAAAAAGGGGCAAGATCGTTGGAGCTGGTTGAGGCAGCGACGGATGATCAAAAAGAGACACAACAGAGTCTTGATAGGCTCTTCGAGCAACTTAGGAAAGTCAGAGAAGGGGGAATGGACGAAGTGGCGAATGAAATGGAAGGAGAGCTAAAGGGAATGAAAAAATCCGTTGAACAAACGATAGAAAGGTCGGTGCGGGCCGGAGATGCCGCGGCAGTTGATCCAAAGACCGGCTTGGCAACAGGAGCAGGCTTGGTCTATAAGGATGCCAGATTGTTGGTCAAGGGTGAGGAAGGTATGAGGGTGATGGAGGATACCGTGGAAGTGGTGATGGACATGATGTTGTTCCACAGGGGAGTAGAAGAACTGGGCGAGGGGTTTGACGGAAGGATAAAACTGATGGCCGATGGATTGATAGCGGTGGCGGAGTATTTGGCGGATAAAGATGAAGGGATCTATGTCCAAATGAGCGAGGAAGAAATAAAAAATAATAAGTCATTAAACAAATTTTTCCCGGAAGGCTCAGAGCAAAGAGTCCAGCTGGATGAATTAAAAAATATCGGGGTTAAATTTGAGCCGGCGAGACTAAATCCCGGGGGAGGAGACGAGTTCGAGATGCGGATCGATCTGAACTTGAGGAGCGGGAATTATCCGGTAAACGAAAAACGGAGTCGTCTGAGCGCGATGGTAGCGGTGATGGATTGGGTTCTTGGCAATACAACTTTCACGAAAGACAGGCCGGTACTTCTGGGAGAGAATCGAGAAAAAGTGTATTCGGAACAGGAAGTTTTGGAGCGCAGAGAAGCGTATGAATATTTTCGTAACGAAATGAACTATTGTATTCCCCATGTGAAGGATGGAGTATCGGAGAGGGAGTCGTCATTTATATATAATTTTAAAGATGAGCTCAGGGGTTTGTTTGAGGACGTCGAAGAGATGTATTTTCGACAGGGAAAGGGACTGCTAAGCCCTATGGTCGAACTACGTTTTGACTATGCTCAAATCGGGATCGTTGGCGGAAGCATGCCTGTCTTGGCGGACGTAGTAAGGTATTTTGATGACAGGCAACCTTTTGGGGATCAAAATTCCACCGAGTATGGAGAATTAACACAGTCGATAAAAGAACAACTCGTTCGTGAAATGGATGAGACCGACCTAAGAGATGGTGCTGTGAGAGGGGAGAGAGCAAAAGAATTGGTATACAGATCGGTATTTGAAAAATACCAGAGGTTTTTGTTCGGGGAGGTAAATGGACCATGGAAGAGTAGAAAAAAGATGGAGGTGGTGACGAATGCCATGGAGGGTAGGGGTAAGGATATTTATGTTGTGGGGGCGGCGAGGAGAAGTTTTACCGAGACCCTGAGTAATGTTGATAAGAGGAATATGTGGGTGAGTGTAATCAAATATTGGGTTGGGAGGTATAAGACCGAGTTGGCGAAACCGGCGGAAAAAAGAATTCCTCAACTGGCCGATGAGAATTCATCATTCGGACAGTACATGAAAATGCTAACTGAGGTATTGCCCGGAGGAAGAGAAAAGTGGCAAGAGCAGTTGGGTATTTGAATTCAGGTAGTAGAATAGAGACTATGAAGTACAAGTATTTTTTGTTCGACTGGGATGGAAGTTTGGGAAACTCACT
>CAZIPD010000009.1:13946-21001 GCA_964541175.1 uncultured Pseudomonadales bacterium | reverse complement strand
GAAATTTGACTCGACAAGGCATGGATAAACTCTAATTCGGCGGCTCTTTCTTTATGATTGAACAATCGCTCGGACATACTGTAACCGGCATTATAACTACGCCAAATTAAATGTCAACACTTTTTTGTTACAATCTTTGCTATGGAAAACGATCCGACACTGAAGAGGGCAAAAGAGATCCTCGACGATCTACCCACTACACCCTTCTCCGAAGAAAGCAAAAAACTGCTTCACGAAGAACCGTTGGACTGGGCAAGCACTAGGAATAGACAGATGAGAGCTGCACTCTTGGAAGGTGACCAGGAACAAGTAGATCTCATCAAAGACGACGTTGCCCATGTGCTGGGGAAAAAAGCGGCGGAATGGTGGATGCTGAGCATCATGGAGCATCTGGTATTCGAAGAAATCGAAGAAGATATAGATTTAATGAGCCATAACGGACAGTAAATATTCTACTTGGCGATAAAAAAATATAAACTATGGGATATAGTCGTGCCTTAAGATATAATCGATCCGTGCGTATCTTTACCTACCTATTCCTTACCATATCCATCCTCGTATTTCTGACCCACTATTTTCTCATCGGACAGGCTGTGTACGGCGACGGTAGGTTCTACTACTCATATGCTCGTTCCCTGGCTCTTCAAGGCTCTCTGGATATAAAAGACGAGCTCACACACACCTTCTCACCTCAAGATAACAATATCCCTCAGAGGACATCCGAGCAATTCACCGGTTACCCCGTCCAGTCGCTCGGACCGGCTCTGTTCTGGGCGCCAATAATAAATATCACTCACCGGATAGCCCAACGGGTAAATCTGCTCTCCAACGGCTACTCCGATATTTATCAAATATCCGTAGGTATTTTCTCGATTGTCCTTGCTTCCCTGGCGTTTCATCGCCTTGGAAATCATCTTCTTAAAACCTTAAGACCCGCAATAGTATTCACAACACTCCTTCTACTCTGGGCCGGGACCAACCTTTTCTTCTATACTGCCATAGACAATATCAACACTCACTTCTTTTCTTTCTCTCTGTCGGCTATTGCTCTTTGCGAATACCTCGACAAAAAAAGTCCATCCTTGATTTTTACTGGTCTGTTGGCAGGACTGGCTCTTCAAAACCGACAACTCGATATACTTTTTCATCTGGGGATATTCGCCGCTTACTTCTCGGCCAATCGAAAGATAACCGACCTGTTCAAATTCTCCGTCATGGCGTTGATAGCTCTACTCCCTCAGCTATACGTCTGGCAATTTCAATTTGGCTCATTCATGCCACCAATGGCAGGGCAGGGTTTTTGGAGTTTCTCACCCCGGTCCTTAATTGATATATTTTTTGCTCTTCCCCAAGGGTTATTATTCACCGCTCCGGTAGTGATGATCGCCCTTCTCTATATGCTCCTTAGACCAAAAGACAAGTTCACTCTTTATTCATCTATAAGTTTTCTAATATTCATTCTTCTGATCAGTTCCTGGTGGTCACCGATGGGAGGCGCTGCTTACGGACCAAGATTCTTAATCACCTTCTATCCACTTCTCGCCATTGTTCTTGGAAATACTCTGAAACATGCACCATCCTCACATCTGGCTATATTCTCCACAATATTCATATCCCTTAGCCTGCTTCAAACCTTCATATTTCTCTACGTCAGTCCTTAAAAGCTGCCCATTTCTTTTCGAAGGCAGCACATAGCTCAGTGTGGTCAGGTGTATTTCTCCAACTGTTACTCAACAACCAGGGCTTTGAGTAACCATAAGCTTCGTCGATCACCTCTTCCATGCTTCGAATATACTCACCGATCGAGTTTGGAAACGCCAATGCGTGGGTTTCAAGAATTTTAGCTAAGTCCATAATCAAAACTCTTCCCACCATAGCCTGCTCCAGAGCTACCCCGCTTCGACCTCGTAACTCACGGGTCCTACAATTCTGGTATGTTTTTAAGGCTGTCATTACATACTCAGTCTTTTCAATAGCTTTGAAGGCTGCTTGTAGTTCCGGATCTCCACCTTCAACCACCTGTTCATAGCTGTAGATCAGTTTTTCAATAAGCTCGTCGTCAAGAGGTAATGAATAGATAACTTGCTTGGCTATGCTGATTTCTGCCGTCTCATGAGCCTTCGTTTTGATCTGAGTACTGACATCACCGATTCCCTTACCGTCAATGATGGCTTCGCCATAATCATGAACCAATAAACCGTAAAGAAATGTCTCTTCTTGTTCCGGAGAATATCTACCCTTTTCGGATTTTAGGAAGTTGCGACCGATCTGATACATCAACTCTCCGTGTGAAATATCAATCGCGGTAGCCCCCAGGATCTCTCTCCAGTCACTGTCAGACTCTTTGGATCTAAATGCGCTCCATCGATAAGTAGTAGCGAGCGACTCTCCGGCTTTTGTAAGACTCAGGGCAGTGGCTATAACTCTCTGGTCCCCTGCAACTCTTTCGGTACCCATGGCTTATTTCAAGCTTGGGATAACGATCTTCACGTCGGCGTGGATCAAATTAGGATTGCCGAAGACCTTCTTATTGGCCTCATATATCTTGGTCCAAGCATAACCGTCACCATAAGCGCGCAGAGCGATCTTCCAATACGAATCTCCGCGTACGGTAACGTACTCACCTTCATCGATCGACTTTGCCTCGCCCTTAATCGGGGTCACCAATGGCTCTCCCGCCTTCTCGACCTTGACCTCTTCAACTACGGTGATCTTCTTTGCTTCAACCTTGGGGATTCTTAATTCTTGTCCGACTTCAATAGATCCATCGGCATTTAGTTTATTTTCCTTAACGATATCGACATAGTTGTATCCAGACTTGTAGTACTTCTCGGCAATGTGCCAAAGATCATCTCCCTTAACAACTTTATAGGTATCAAGCAATGACTCATCGGATTTTTTCTCCTCTTGGCTAGTTTCTGCCCCATCTCCATTCAATAGACCTTGCCAGGTCTTCAGGTTCGTAGTTCTGAAATAGTTAAATATCAACCCCACAATAACAAGCACAACAACAGCACCCATGACGGTGCTTATCGTGTTCTCGTTCATTTTAAAAAATTTTAGGATATGTTTAATCCTTAATTCGGTGCTCTGTCCTTTCTTCATATCCTCATCTTATATAAACTTTTATGGTTGTCAATAGGGTGTTTAAGCTACAAAAAAGCGCCCCTCTGGATAGGCGCATAAATTGCGGGGCTGACGGGACTCGGACCCGCGACCTTCCGCGTGACAGGCGGACGCGCTAACCAACTGCGCTACAGCCCCATTTCTGGGAGCCTCCAATGAGGCAACACGTATTTTACCAAAATATCGTATAATAGGCTAGTTAAATCATCTTAACGTCTTTATAGGTATGTTTCCAGAGTGATGATTACTTTGGTAAGACAAGAAAGGAGCCAGAAATGGCTATGCGTTTGTACGTAGGGAATCTACCCTACACTATTACTAAATCCAGACTTGAGGAGGTTTTCTCCCCGTTTGGTACTATCCTCGACGTCACCGTCGTTTCAGATAAATTTTCTGGAAGAAGCAAAGGATTCGGTTTCGTAGAATACGAGGCTGATGATGCAGGTAGACAGGCCATCGAAAAACTTAACGGCACAGATCTTGACGGACGTAACATCGTCGTCAATGAAGCACGCCCTAAGGAGGAACGTCCAGCTGGTGGTGGTTTTGATCGCCGCAGCAGATAAGTAAGAAAATTGTTAAACTGGTCTCATGACCAGGAACACGGAAACCGCCCGACTGCTTGAAAAAGTAGGGGCGGTTTTTCGTGTCTTGGAAGGGGACTCCTTTAGGTCAAAGGCTTATTACAATGCCGCTGACGTTGTCGCCAACCTGGCAGAGCCTATTGACGAGCTTTATGCCAGTGACAAACTGGAAGGGATTCCAGGCATTGGAGAAGGTATGAGGAAGTACTTGGGTGAATACATCAAGAAAGGAAAGGTTAGGCATTTTGAATCTCTGTTCAAAAAAGTCCCCGCAGGCATGTTCCCCCTAATGGAAATAAGAGGCATAGGGCCGATCACTGCTCACAAAATCGCCAAAAAATTCAAATTAACCAAAGCGGATAAGGCCATTGGTGAACTAAAAAAACTTGCCAAAGCAAACAGAATCACGGAGATTGCCGGATTCAAAGAAAAGACCTCCGCCAAGATAAAAAAAGCCCTCTCGGTGAAAGCAGGTGGCAAACGGAGGCTACTATTAGCCGAGGTCCTTCCTCTTGCCGACCAATTCATCACCTATCTAAACAAATCTCCCCTCATCATCGAGGCTCAGCCACTAGGCAGTCTCAGGCGTAAAGTCTCTACCATAGGAGACATCGACTTGGCGCTCAACACCAAGACTCCTGAAAAGGCTATGGAGTACGCGCTTGGATACCCGGAGATCTCATCCGTGATCACCAGGGGAGACAGAGTCAGTCACATTAAGCTTAAAAGTGGCTACGAAGTCGACATTAAGATATCGACGCCTGACCAGTGGGGAAGTCTCCTTCAGCACTACACAGGCTCAAAACTCCACAATATAAATTTACGTACCCGAACTCAAACCAAAGGACTCTCCCTCTCGGAGTACGGCATCAAGAAAGGTAGACAACTGCTCAAATTCACCACGGAAAAAGCTTTCTACCGATATCTAGGTCTTGAGTTCATCCCTCCGGAGCTAAGAGAGGATAGGGGAGAGATTGAAAAAGCCCGAAAAAAACAAATTCCCACCTTAATTAAAGAGTCGGATATTAAAGGAGACCTCCATCTCCACTCCGACTTTGACTTCCCAAGTTCTCATGATGTAGGGATCTCAACTCTCGAAGAGATTCTGGATAAAGCTTACGAATTAAACTATCAATACCTGGGCTTCTCCGACCATAATCCTAAATACCTCGGGTTAACGGAGAGAGAAAAAGAAAAGATTTTAATAGCCAGGGAAAAGTATTTGATTTCTCAGTTATATGCCTATGAAAATAGAGTGAAAAAGCGTTCAATTAAATTACTCATTGGTATGGAAGTAGATATAAAGCCAGACGGAAAGCGCGCTATATCCGACAAATTAATCGAAACTCTTGACTATGCCATAGTCTCGATTCACTCCAGCTTTGGATTAAGCTCCAAAGAGAACACCGAGCGCATTCTTGACGGCCTTGATCATCCCAAAGCCATCATCCTGGGACACCCAACCGGGAGAAAATTGAATCAAAGGGATCCCATCCAGGCAAACTGGGACAAGATCTTTGACTTTTGTGCCAAGAACAATAAATTGATTGAAATAAACTCGGACCCATCCAGGCTTGATCTTCCCGATGATCTTATCAACGAAGCAATAAAATACGGTGTTAAATTCATCATTAATTCTGACAGCCATGACGTGTCACAAATGGAACACGTCAAATACGGGGTTTGGCAAGCAATGAGAGGTTGGGCAAAGAGATCCGATATTGTCAATGCCCTCACCTACAGCGACTTGAAATCGGTGTTAAAATTTAAGTGATATAAATTACCACAAACAAAATGCCCGTATACATCATTCTCGCCATAGTAGTTTTTATTCTGTTCTATGCGGTTTCACTATATAACTGGTTCCAAACTGCCCTGACCAGAATTAAAGCATCGATCCAGGAGATCGGTAATCAACTGAAAAGACAATCCGATCTCATCCCGAACCTCGAATTAAGCGCTAAAGGTTACCTAAAACACGAAAAAGATATCTACAAAGACATTACCACTGCCCGTAAGGCAGTAGATCAAGCAGTCGGCTCCAATGATATGTCTAAGATCTCCAAAGCTTCAGACCAAGTAAGCGCCCTTTTACCCAAGCTACAGGTAATGGTCGAAAGCAATCCCGAGATTAAGGGCTCGGAGGTAGTCGTCAAGCTTATGGATGAGCTCCGTGATACATCGGACAAGCTTATGTACTCTCGAAGAGTTGTCATTGACCTTACGGCTGACTTCAACCAGAAGCTCTTGGTCTTCCCCTCAAATATCATTGGTAATCTTTTTGGATTCCAACATCAAAAAGGAATCGAGACTCCCATGAGCGGTGCTCATTTGGAGGTCTCTTCAGGAGAGACGAACTCCCCCAAGATCTCTCTATAAAATGAAAAACATCTACGAACAAGTAGATGCCAATAAATTTAGTAGCGGCATCGTCATCGTCTCTTTCGTGATTTTCATATCCCTAGCAACTTATGTGATGTCGTATGCACTAGGGTTTGACACCGGGGCCGTCGGTATTGCCATGGTTTTCTCTGGGATTTTCAGTTTCATTAGTTACTACTATTCCGATCGGATCATCCTCACCATCTCAGGAGCAAAAGAGGCCAATAAAAGGGAACACTTTAACTTCTTTACCGTTACAGAGAACCTCACCCAAGTGGCACGGATCCCCATGCCCCGACTCTATGTTTTGGACGACACCGCCATGAACGCTTTCGCTACCGGCAGGGATCCCGAACACGCGGTTGTCTGTGCCACAACAGGGTTGCTTTCCCGACTTAACCGGACCGAACTTGAAGGCGTTGTCGCCCACGAGCTTACTCACATCCGTTTTTATGACACTCGGTTAATGAGCATCGTTACCATCCTGGTCGGACTCGTCACTCTCCTCTCGGATATTCTGCTACGCACTCGAATCAGAGGTAGGTCTAATAGAGATGAAGGGAACATTGGCGCCCTTCTATTCATGGCCGGACTGGTCATGGCCATCCTATCTCCCCTGATCGCTAAGCTGATTCAATTGGCGATCTCCCGCAGACGTGAATTTTTGGCGGACTCCGGTGGCGCCCAGCTGACGAAATATCCAGAAGGTCTGGCCTCAGCCTTGGAGAAAATAAACTCCGACACCGAACCACTGGAAGCGGCGAACAAAGCCACGGCGCACCTGTACATCACTAATCCATTGAAAAATCACCATGACTCTATTGGTTGGTTCGCTAACCTTTTCAATACTCACCCTCCTGTCGGAGAACGTATCAAAGCTCTTAGAGGATAAATATGACCGGAGAAGTGATCAAAGACAAAGTATTTACCCAGCCTGAGCTAAAAGGAGAATCATTCAAAAAC
>CAZIPD010000009.1:0-13846 GCA_964541175.1 uncultured Pseudomonadales bacterium | reverse complement strand
GATCAAAGACAAAGTATTTACCCAGCCTGAGCTAAAAGGAGAATCATTCAAAAACGTCAAGTTCATAAACTGCAAGCTCTCGAATTTGGAAATTAAATTTAGCTCCTTCACAGACTGTGTATTTGAAAACTGTGACTTCACACTGGTCCGCCTCAGTTCGGTAAACTTTGAGAGATCCAAGTTCAAAGAAAGTAAACTTAGCTGGATAAACTTTTCTCAAACTCAATTTATAAAATGCCGCTTTGACCACTGTCTCATGGAAGGGGACACATTCGAGAAGAACAAACTCAGTGGTATCGATTTTTCCGGATCAAATTTGTCCTCCTCCCTCTTCATTTCCTGCGATCTCACCAGAGCCATTCTCACCGGGTGTGACCTGACGAGGGTTGCTTTCGACCACTCCAAATTAATAGGGACGGCTTTGAATAACGCCGATATTACCGGCACGCTCTTCGAAGACTGTAAGATCGAAAAAGCCGTTCTGGATATCGATGGTTTCATAAACTTCGGGTTGTCAAAGGGCTTTGTTCTGACCAAAGATTAGCACTCATCTTGACGGAGTGCTATTTTTCTTGTATCCTATTTCTCATGGAAGATATTTTTAATCAAAAAGAACAGGGTAGTGTGCTGGAAAAATACACCATTAACCTCACTACCAAAGCCAAAGACCATAAACTGGACCCCGTCATTGGCCGCGATGTCGAGATCCGTCGAGTAATGCAAGTTCTCTCTCGTAGGACAAAAAATAACCCCGTTCTCATCGGAGATCCCGGAGTCGGTAAAACAGCCCTTGTCGAAGGATTGGCCAATCGTATCGCTGACGGCGATGTCCCCGAATCCATTAAAAATAAGGATGTCTTAATTCTTGACCTGGCCTCTATTCTTGCCGGTACGGCCTTTAGGGGAGAGTTCGAGAAGCGGATGAAGGGTATTGTCGACGAGGTAAAGAAAGCCGAAGGTAAAATTATTCTTTTCATCGACGAGCTCCACACTCTGGTAGGCGCCGGGGGAGCAGAAGGTGCTGTCGACGCGGCCAATATCCTCAAGCCGGCACTGGCAAGAGGAGAGCTTCACCTCATCGGAGCTACCACCATCGACGAATACAGAAAATATATCGAAAAAGACGCCGCCCTTGAGCGCCGTTTCCAGCCGATTTTGGTCGAAGAACCAAGTCTTGAAGACGCCATAGCCATCCTAAGAGGCATTAAGGAAAAATACGAGATCCATCACGGGCTAAGGATCAGTGACGATGCTCTAATAGCCGCGGTCAACCTCTCCGTTCGATATTTACCTGATCGTTTCCTCCCCGACAAAGCCATTGACCTTATTGATGAAGCGGCATCGGCTCTGAAGATTGAAATTGAATCAATGCCGGCGGAACTTGACTTGATTAAAAGAAAAATTACCCAAATAGAGATCGAGCTTGCCGCTCTGAAAAAAGAAACCTCAGAGTCGGCCAAATCAAGAAAAGAACTTCTGGAGAAAGAGTTGGCAGAAAAGAAACACGAATCGGTAAGACTTGAGACTGCCTGGAAACATCAAAAGGGGATCATTGAAGAAATAAATAAGATCCAAACCGAAATAGACCTCACCAAAGTAAAGCTTGATTCTGCCGAAAAGGAGATCCGTCTTGAAGAGGCAGCCCAACTCAAGTACGGAACGCTCCCCAAGCTTCAGGAAAAGCTGACGGAAAAACAAAAAGAATGGGGTTCAATAAAGCCCGAAGACAAGGTTCTCCAACTGGAAGTAGAAGAAGAGGATATTGCCAAAGTCATATCTCGATGGGCAGGAGTTCCCGTAACCCGTTTACTTACATCGGAAACCGATAAGCTGATCCATCTTGAAGATAATATCGGCAAGAGGGTAATTGGCCAAGAAAAGGCCATTAAGGCAGTCGCCAACGGCATAAGAAGGTCAAGGGCCGGTATAGCCGACGAGAACCGCCCCATTTCCTCACTTTTCTTTTTGGGGCCAACCGGAGTAGGCAAAACGGAAACAGCTAAAGCACTCGCTACAGAGCTGTTCGGTGACGAAAAAGCTCTCATTCGCATTGACATGACCGAATACACGGAAAGCCATTCGGTATCCAGACTTATCGGCGCCCCTCCCGGTTATGTAGGTTACGACGAAGGTGGTCAGCTAACCGAGGCGGTTAGACGCAGACCATATTCGGTAATTCTCTTTGACGAAATAGAGAAAGCTCACCCACAGTTATTCTCGGTCTTTCTTCAAATTCTCGACGATGGTAGGTTGACGGACGGTAAGGGAAGAACGGTGAACTTCAAGAATACCGTCATCATTATGACCAGTAACTTGGGATCTGAGTTTATGACCGACGATTCTCTCTCTAAGGAAGATGTTGAGGCCAGGATTCACGAAGTTCTCAAGGAAAACTTCCGCCCGGAATTTATTAACAGAGTTGATCAAACGATTACCTTTGACCGACTTGATAAGGAACAAATTGAGAAGATCGTCGATCTCAGACTTTCAGAACTCTCCGAAAGACTGTCGACCAAAGGCTATTCGGTTACTTTTGACAAGAATACTAGAAGTTATGTAGCATCGTTCGGCTTTGACACAGTATTTGGGGCACGACCCGTAAATCGGGTCATCCAAAACAAAATTGAAGATGAACTGGCCCTGGAGATCATAGAAGGAAAAATAAAGCCAGGAGAACGGGTGACAGTCACCTTTGAAAAGGGGAAAATTGCTGTTGGATAAAGATGATGATTGGTCAGAGTATTAAGACATCAAAGCTCACACGATCTTCTTGATCCGATCAATAAGAGGCTCAAGTGCGTTTCGCAGATAACCTAGGCGATAGCTAGTTTCTTCCTTCGCAGGCACAAAAGCATGCGGAATATTTTGACCCGGGATAGCTTTCACAAGCCCCATGGTATTCTTACCCTCCTCCAAGGTAATACCTTTAGGGTTTCCTAAATATGTGAAGGGGACCTCGGCTATAGCAGTAAGCATATCCAGATGAGGGAGAAGAATCACCACATAGGCGTAGATATAGATCATTGGATCACCAGCTTTAATATGATTGCCCGCCAATATTTCTGAAGCCAACTTCCTCGATTCTTCTGTCACCAGGTTTATCGTCGGTAACCTGGTCCCGGTATCGTTCGCTATGACACAACCATACTTGGAATAATCTTCGGACTTTATTTTGGATAGGCAATAAAGTGCTTTTTGTTTTGCTCTTTCCATGATTCCACCAATTTCTGGTTGATCATTCACAATATTAAGATCAGCTAGATTTAAGAATTTATCCGGTTTTACATCCATAGCCCTTAGGATATTAACCGTCAGGTCAAATTTATCGATATTAGACGTTGCAATAATGATGGGTTTCACACATACATTTTAACCTCAAACTATATATTTACTACGCCGTTTGTTAAAATAGTCTCATGTCGGTAATTATTCTTTCAGCACAACCATATCTTCCAAGGGGTTAGAGCGTCTATTCGAATAGATAACTAACCCGCAAGAAAGCGGGTTTTTTAACGGAAAATTACCAATAACACAAATGATTAATCTAAAAATTACCAAACTCGAAAAACACTACAACCAGCCTCTGCTGGATAATGTTTCCCTTACCCATTCCGGCAAGGGGGTTGTTGCTCTGATAGGGGACAACGGTTCAGGAAAGTCGACCCTTCTAAAGATAATGGCCGGCATAGAGGAGCAGGAAGGGGGAAAGATTGAGTGGTCTTGGACTCCTCGGATCGGCTATCTCCCTCAAGAAATTGACTCCCTCCCTACCCTATCCGGAGGTCAAAAGAAGCTCGCTCTCCTTTCTGACCTCATTTACTCCAACCTTTACGATGTCCTACTTCTGGATGAGCCCGACAACCACCTGGACATGGATAACAAAGACTGGCTCGCCCGGGCCATCAAGTCCTTCAATGGCCTAGTCATCATGATTAGTCACGACAGACATCTTCTTAAAGAAGTCACTACTCATACATGGTTGGTCGAGGACAAGGAGATCAGGACCTACCCTTTTGGTTACGAGAAATTCGTCAAAGCCTACGAGGAAGAGAAAGATTCTCTCACCCACCTCTTCCATGTTCAGGAAAAAGAACATAAAAGACTAAAGGAACTGGTCGAGGTTTTTAGGTCCCGGGCTGCCAGTGGTCCCAAAATGGCCAGATACTACCATGCCCTCGAAAAGCGTCTAGCTCGTTTTGAAACGGGAATGGTCAAAGATCCCCACCAAAGGGACGCCACCATCTCTCTCCAGACCAGGATCACCGGTAAGCAGATTAAGAATAAATTGGCCATCAATGTCAGGGGTCTTTTCTTTTCCTACCCCGACAATCCTGTGCTCGAAGATGCCGAGCTTTTTATTGAAGTAAAAGAAAAAGTAGCCCTCCTCTCACCCAACGGGTCGGGAAAATCTACACTGATCAAGTTGATACTCGGTGAGCTTACTCCTGACTCGGGTACGGCCAAAGTAGGAGACAATCTGAAAGTTGGTTACTACTCCCAGGAGCATCTGGAAACCCTCCCCAAAGACTCGACACCCTTGGAGTGCATGACCAAAAAATTTCCTCTTCATGATTACCAAGCTCTGGAAGTACTCAGGAAATTCTATTTCTCCAAACATCTAGCAAACTCCAAGATCTGGACACTGTCTGGTGGTCAGAAATCCAGGCTTCAACTGGCACTGTTCCTCAACTCCAACCCGGAAGTTCTCATCCTAGACGAGCCAACTAACCACCTTGATCTTAAAAGTGTTTCTGCCCTCGAGAAATTCCTCATTGAATATGAAGGCGCAGTATTACTGATATCCCACGATCGTGAACTATTGCGAAACGTTGCCGATATCACCTACGAGATCAAAAACCGTAAAATAAATCTGGTGACGGAAGACTCACTATATTAATAATAAGTTGGTAAAATCAACTCAAATGCATAAAGCTCAGCTAGTCACCGGTGATGACGTTGTTAAAATAGCCAAGCTGGCTAACCTCAAGGTACAGGAGTCGCAAGTACAGCTTTTCGCCGATCAGTTCAATCAAACGGTTGATGTCATCAACCAACTCAACGAAGTAGATACCCAAGGTGTCGCACAAACATATCAAGTGAACAACCTGATAAACGTCTCCAGAGAGGATACTGTCGACACCTCAAGGATGCTTACCCAAGAACAAGCCCTGTCCCAAGCAAAACAAACCAACAATGGTTTCTTTGTAGTTAAGCGCGTTATTGATACTGCCGAAGAACTATGAAAGAACTCCACACCCTTTCCATTGAAGAAGTACACCAAGGTTTTCTCGCACATGAATTCACCTGTCAAGAATTGGTCAAACACTTCATTAATCGCGCCGAAAGATACAATCCCAAATTGAACATCTTTCTTTCTCTCAATCCCTACGCACTCAAACAAGCAGAGGCAGTCGACAAAGAACTGGCGGAAAAAGGCATCACTCGTCCACTTCTTGGAATTCCTGTTGCCGTAAAAGATAACTTCCTAACACCCGACATGCCAACAACTGCCAGTTCACGTGTCCTGGAAGGGTACATGCCTCAATATGAATCAACTGTCACAAAAAAACTCAGAGATGCCGGAGCTATCATTCTCGGAAAGACCAACATGGACGCCTTTGCTCATGGCTCAAGCACCGAGACAAGCGACTTTGGACCGACCCTGAACCCCTGGAACCCGGAACACTTACCCGGTGGATCATCCGGAGGCTCGGCAGCAGCCATTACTGCTCAGCTGGCAACAGTCGCTATCGGTTCCGAAACTGCCGGCTCCATTCGTCAACCTGCCGCCTGGTGTGGGGTCACCGGATTCAAACCTACCTATGGTCGGGTCAGCCGATATGGCGTTATCGCCATGGGCAGTTCGCTGGACTCTCCTGGTCCGATAGCCAGATCAGTCCGTGACTGTGCCATTGTCACCTCCGTGTTGTCGGGACAAGACCCATACGACGCTACTTCATCACCAAAAGCGGTTGAGGATTACACAAAAGATCTGGGAAAAGACTCACTCAAGGGAATGAAGATCGCCCTCATCAAAGAATATCTTCTCTCAAACCTTAGACCCGAAGTGAAAGATACTATTCTCCAAGCGGCCCAAAAATTAAGGGATCTGGGAGCGATCGTAGAAGAGGTTTCTCTCATGGACCCCAAATACGCCATCGGTGTATATACAGTCATTCAAAGGTCGGAGGTCAGTTCGAATCTTGCACGCTTCGACGGTATAAGGTTCGGTCACGACAGGGATCTATTCAATGAGGAAAATAAACGCCGCATTATGCTCGGTACTTACACACTCTCGGCTGGATATTACGACGCCTACTACAAAAAAGCTCAGGCTGTCAGAACCAAGATAATAAGCGAGTTCGAAAAGATATTTAGAAACTATGACGCCTGTATCGGCTTGGTCTCACCGGGTCCGGCCCCAAAAGTTGGCGCCAGTAAAGATCAACCCATGTTTGGGGAAATGGAAGACGTTTTGGTCGAGCAAAGTTCCATTGCCGGTATCACCTCTACCGGCGTTCCTTGCGGATTTGTTGACGGTCTCCCCATTGGAATGCAAATTACCTGTGCGCAAATGGAGGAGTCAAAATCTCTCTCCATAGCGGACTGTTTTCAAAGAAACACCAATTTCTCAATATTTCCTAACCTTGAAGAAAAACTATGAAATACTCACCCCTGATCGGTCTTGAAGTCCATGTAGAGTTGAACACATCGTCCAAGATGTTTTGTTCATGCCCCGCGGATCACTTCGGTAAAGCACCCAACTCGCAAACCTGTCCTGTCTGTCTTGGGTTACCGGGAGCTCTACCGATCCCTAATAAAAAAGCCATCGAAGGCTGTATCAAGATTGGACTCGCCCTCGGCTGCTCAATAAACAGACTCAGTAAATTTGACCGTAAGCAATATTTCTACCCCGACCTTCCCAAAGGGTACCAGATCAGTCAATATGATCAACCATTCTGCTCACAAGGGTCAATAACGCTCGAGTCCGGAAAGTCCATCGGTATTGAACGTGTACATCAGGAAGAAGACACCGGTAAACTCCAACACACAATTCTCAATGGTGAAAAAGTCTCCCTCGTCGACTACAACCGTTCGGGAGTTCCTCTGGTAGAGATAGTCTCTAAACCGGACATGGAGTCCAGTGCCCAGGCAAAAGAATACTTAAAAAAGATTCACGATCTTGTTAAAGCTTTGGGTGTTTCAGCTGCCGACATGGAAAAAGGAGAAATGCGTCTTGAACCGACCGTCAATGTCAAAATTGAAGATGACGGAGGACAAGTTCACTACACACCCCTTGTAGAGGTAAAAAATATCAACTCATTTAGTTTTGCTTCGTCAGCCATAGATTTTGAGGTAAAACGCCAGCTCGAGGAATACCAAAAAACCGGTATCGAGAAGAGTGAGACCAACAAGACCACCCGTGGTTATGACTCTGTCAAGAAGAACACCTTCCTTCAGAGGACAAAAGAAGAAGCTAAGGATTACCGCTACTTCCCCGAACCCGACATTCCACCCTTTATTCTGGAAGACGAATATATAGAGAGCCTCAAAAGAGAACTCCCTCTTCTTCCTGACCAAATCATCTCAAGCTTGGTTGGTGAAGGCATAGATCCCAAATACGCCAAGATCCTTTATGCCAACGAAAACTCACTCATTGCTTTCAATAGATACAAGGACGGCCCCGGCATAGACAAGAACAAGCTTTCCAGTCTTATTGCCAACAAGAAAATTGACATTGACCAAGATATTCCTTCGCAATACCAAAAGCTTAGTCGGGTGGGTATCACCGACAAGTCGGCCTTGGAAGCGATCGTCAAAAGCATCGTCGAGGCCAACCCGGAAGTAGTAGCGGAATATAAAAAGGGTAAAACGAATACCTTGGGCTTCTTCGTCGGTCAAGTCATGAAGGAAACAAATGGCGAAGCTGACCCTCAAACAGTAAGCCGGCTAGCCATAGACCTGTTGAGCCAGGCGTAACTACCCCATAGTTTGGTATAATAAGCAATCTCAGCACCTTAAAGGAGGCCGGAATGGATAAAAAGCTTTTCGTTTGGCTTAATGTCTTTGTCCCCGTCGATGGTTTTAACCTTGGTAAATTTGCCAGAGATCTGCAAGAGGTCACTTACTTTGGAGTAACCACTTTTTTCCTAAGCCGTTACGAAACCGGAGAGGTTAGTGTTTGCCTAAGCAGCGAAACTAGCTTCGACATCATATCGCTCAGCAGAATTGGCAGGATCATAGGACGGCAGGTAAAAGATCATGTCTATGCCTATAGAAATGACACTCAGTCGGAACCGCTGTTCCATTACTCGGTCTGTGTAAATACAAAGTTCGCCGTTTTAGGCAGAAATGCCTGGTTCGACGAAATTGATGGACAACTTTGGGAAATTGCCGATGACCATGGTCTCATCTACGGGCACTATTTCTCAAAAGGGTATGTGACCTTTGAGTTTCAAAATTCAGAACCAATTTCAAAGGCAACAAGAGACCTAATTTTGGCTGAACTTCAAGAGTACAACACCACTCCTGTTTTTGAGGAACCAGACCTCCCGGTCAAGTAGCTCTTTTCACCCCGCCCTCTCCAAGGGCGGGTTTTTGTGTGTCATAATCCTACTTGCGAAAAGAGAAGATAACCCACAAGATATAAGTGAATGCCCAAGTTTACACATCTACATGTCCACACCGAATTTTCCCTACTTGACGGTTTAAGTAAGAGCGCCAAGTTGATTGCCAAGGCCAAAGAGTTTGGCCAAACACATCTTGCCATAACCGATCATGGCAACATGTATGGCGCCATCGATTTCTATAAAAAAGCCATTAAAGAAGAAATTAAACCCATCATTGGCTGTGAAATATATATCGCTAAAAACTCTCGTTTCGACAAGAACAAATCCGACGCTAATCATTTAATTCTTCTTTCTGAGAACTACGAAGGCTATCAAAACCTTATGCGTCTTGTGACCATTGCCCAAACCGAAGGTTTTTACTACAAGCCCCGTATCGATAAAGAAGTTCTCGCCAAGTACTCCAAGGGGTTGATCGCTACCACCGCCTGCCCCGCAGGACGTATTCAAAAACTACTTGTTGAGGAGGGATATGAAGCTGCCAAGAAAGAACTTCAGGAATACGAAAAAATATTTGGTCCGAATAATCTCTTCCTTGAAATTCAACGTCACCACTACGATCTCTTCGCCAACAACCCTACGGTTCCGGAATCGATTCGTCCGAAGCTCCTGGAGATGCATCAGAACCAACAAATAGGTGAGCAAGGATTGCTTAAACTCAGCAAAGACCTGGGCCTTCCAATAGTTGCCACCAACGATTCGCACTATGTAAACAAGGAGGACGCTGCGGCACAAGACGCTCTCGTCTGTGTCCAGTCCGGAAAGATGCTCGAAGACACTAATAGAATGCGTTACATCGATACTCCCGATTTCTACCTCAAGAGCACAGAAGATATGGCCAGAGAATTTGTTGACATCCCGGACGCCATTGAAAACACTCAAAAAATTGCCGACCGTTGCGATGTTCAGATCACCCTGGGTCAATGGTATTTTCCCAAACTAGATCTTCCCAGAGATAAATCCGCCGGAGACGTTTTAAGAGAACAAGCCATTGCCGGATGTAAAGAAATTTTCGGTTCGGTATCCAAAGAGCAGGAAGACCGCCTCAACTACGAACTCGACGTTATAGATAAAAAAGGTTACTCTCCCTATTTCCTATTGGAATCCGGGATCGTTAATTTTGCCGATAACAACGGTATCTATACCAACACCAGGGGTTCCGCAGCCGGATCCTTGGTGTCCTACTGTATGGGAATTACGACCGTGGACCCCTTAAGGTTCAGGCTCCCCTTTGAGCGTTTCCTAAACCCCTTCCGCCCCTCACCTCCGGATATTGACCTTGACGTTTCTGATGTTCATCGAGATGAGCTGATCAAATACCTTGCTGATACATATGGACGGGAAAAAGTTGCTCAGATCTGTACCTTCGGGACCATGATGGCCAGAGCCGCTGTCCGTGACATCGGTCGTGTCATGGGCATGCCCTACACCAAAGTGGACATGATCAGTAAATCGATCCCCATCGGGTCTCAGGGATCAAAAATGACGATCAAGAAAGCCATGGATATCACTCCGGAATTAAAAAAGATGTATGACGACGATCCGGAGGTGAAAAAGCTTCTTGATATGGCACAAAAAGTTGAAGGTAATGCCCGTCACATTTCTGTTCACGCCGCAGCGGTCATTGTCGGTCCGGATGACCTAGTAAAATTCACCCCGCTTCAACCGGAAACCGGTGGAGGTGATCGTGTGATAACCCAATATGAGATGCATGCCGCCGAAGACGTCGGTATGATCAAACTTGATATCCTCGGAATATCCAATCTAACCATCCTCGCCAACTCCATTAAGATAGTTGAAGCACTTCACGATATAAAAATTGACATCAAGAAAGTCCCTCTTGACGACAAAGAGACCTTTGAACTACTTGCCCGAGGAGAAACCATGGGAGTTTTTCAGCTCTCCTCCGGAGGTATGACCAAATACCTGGTGGATCTCCACCCGGAACGTATCGAGGACGTTATGGCCATGGTGGCTCTTTACCGTCCCGGTCCCATGAACTCCATTCCCGACTATATCGCCAGAAAACGCGATCCCAAGAAGATCTCCTTCTTTGTCCCCGGTTTGGAAAAGATCCTTGATATGTCCTACGGGATCATCACCTACCAGGACGATGTTCTTTTCATGGCCATTCAACTGGCAGGATACAACTGGGAAGAAGCGGACAAATTCAGAAAAGCCATTGGTAAAAAAATTGTCTCGGAGATGGAAGCCCAACACTCAAAGTTCGTCGATGGTTGCGTTAACGTTTCCGGTATACCAAAAGAAAAAGCTGAGGAACTATTCAGACAGATTGAGACCTTTGCCGCTTATGGTTTCAACAAAGCTCATGCCGCCTCCTATGGTATCGTCGCCTACTGGACAGCCTATGTCAAAGCTCATTATCCTGTCGAGTACATGACCGCCTTGATGTCTGTTGAGGCGGGGGATACCGACAAAGTGACAGTAGCCATAGGGGAGTGTGAAAAACTCGGTATCAGGGTGCTACCTCCCGACGTCAACGAGTCACGTACCGACTTTACCGTAGTTGATCTTCCGGAAGCGGACTGGCTTCCCGAGGGCAGAGCCAGAAATACCGGCAAGGCGATCCGCTTCGGACTTCAAGCCATCAAAAATGTCGGAGCTTCTGCCATTAAAGCCATCCTTGAAGCCAGAAAGGTCGGAGATTTCCTTTCCTTCACTGATTTTCTGAATAAAGTTGATCCCCAAAAGGTCAATAAAAAAGTTGCCGAGTCCCTTATCAAAGCCGGAGCTTTTGACAGATGGGGTAATCGCGCCCAACTAATGGTTGCCCTTCCCATTCTCAGAGATAATGCCGTAAAAGCACTCAAGGGAAGGTCGTCAAGTCAAGAAAGCCTATTTTCGTCCATAGCCTCACCTTTGGATACTATCGATCGTCTACCCGATATTCCCGAATTTCCGCTGGATGAAAAACTCAAGATGGAAAAAGAACTTCTGGGTATTTACCTTACGGACAACCCGGTAAAAAAGATCGTTCGTATTGCCGCGAACCTGATTACCCACAAAATTGGTCAGCTTGACGCCACACTACACCTCAACCAAAACGTCACCCTCGCCGGAGTAGTCTCCAGAGTAAAGCTGGTGAATACTAAGAAAAACAATTCAAAGATGGCCTTTATTACCCTGGAAGATGACACAAAATCCATTGACTGTGTCGTCTTCCCCAAGCTATACGCCGAACAACCCCTGCTTTGGGCAGAGGATCAGGCCATAATCATCAGGGGAAAGGTTGACAATAGAGAGGATAAACTCCAGATAGTTGTCGATTCGGGCACACCCATAGACACCAAGGCTACTCCTGCCGATATGATCCACGAGATTTTTATCAAAAACGGAACTCCAAAAGAAGTCATGCAAAAAATTAGCGAGCTTCTCAAAGCCCACCCGGGTGAGCACCAGATCAATATCGCCATCGAATCGGGGAATAACCTAAAGAGAATTACTCTACCGTACAAAGTCGACTATAATGATGATCTTAAGAAGGCTGTGGCAAAAACGCTTCATGCCTGGTAAAATAAGCTGCTATGGCAAATCAAATCAAATGGCAATCTATCGAGTTCTCCGTTGGGGACACGATCAAGGTTCAACAAACCGTTAAAGAGGGCGACAAAACCCGTTCTCAAGCCTTTCAAGGCATCGTTATCGCTATTCGTGGCGATGGTGAGCGTAAGAACTTCATGGTTCGTAAGCTTTCTGTCGGAGGCGTAGGCGTCGAGAAGATCTTCCCTATCAATACCCCTATCATCACCGGCATCGAGATCATCAAAAAAGGCAAGGTTCGCAAGGCCAAACTCTACTATCTTCGTGGTTTGACCGGTAAAAAAGCCACAAAGGTTAAGGACATTTTTGTCAAAAAAGGCCAATCCGCCGCTATCGCGCTTCCCGTATCCGATTCGAAAGAGGAACCAAGAAGCAGAGTTGAAGGTGAACGTCCGGAACCTCCCAAGGTCAAGAACGCACCCAAAACCGACGTCCCAGTCAAAGAGAAAAAGGTCAAGAAGGGCCCCAAGAAAATCGTCCGCAAGGAACGCCAATTTGTCCGTTAGTCCAAGTCCTTCATCACCAGTTTAGAAACTGTCTCGATTTTTACGGTGACTTTTCGCACGTCACTTCACCAAAATTTCTTAAAGTCATTCTATTTTAAAGCTATGATTTTGTCTGAAGTAATTAATATTACATATCAGCCTTTATGACTCTTGATTACAGCCTAAAATTACAATATAGTTAATTTGTGAGCAATCGTCTCAGGTACTATCTTGTTGCAAGCATATTCTTCCTTTTTCTTAAAGCTGGCTTTTCAACAATTTTTCCTCACCAAATATACGCCACCGATGTTACAGCCAACATTACTACAAACACTACTTGGAATGCGGCCGGTAGTCCGTACAATCTCACTGCCAGTAGATCGATAACCACCAATGCTACCCTTACAATAGATACCAGTGGAGGGCCTGTAATTGTCACTTTTTGTACCAATTGCTCTCTCACCGTTACAAGTGGATCTACCTTAAACTCCAATGGTACCGTTACGGATAGCGTCACTTTCAAGCATGTAAGCTCTACTACTGCCGGTGCCTGGAACGCGGTAATAGTAAACTCCGGAGCAGCGCTAACTGCCAGCTACTCCATATTTAACTATGCCCAAGCAGGTGTTAAATGTAATGGTACATGCTCCGTCGATCACAGTACCTTTACCACAAACACCAACGGCTTGTCCGTCTACGATAACGGTGCCCTGACCACCGCCAACAATACTTTTAACAAGCAGACCAATTTCCCTTTGGAGATCGAGCCCGAAAACAGTGGGGTCATTCTTGGTAGCGGAGCCACTGCTGATATCTTGGGGTCGGGAGTTGATAAGAATGGCTACAACGCCATCGGTTTTTCTGTTTACAGTACCAGTGCCAGTTCCTGTGTCGCCGACGTTTGTAATATTCCTCAGCGTAACTTTGCCGGCATCGCCAACATTCCTTATGTTCAGCAAGCCAACTATACCTTTCAAGGTGCCGATGACACTCTGACAATTGATCCCGGAGTGATTATTAAATTCTTTGCCAATACAGTTTTGACGATCCGCAGCGGAGCTAAGATAGACATTAACGGCACTCTCGGTAACGAAGTTTACTTTACCTCCATTCGTGACGACACCATCGGCGGTGATACCAACAATGACGGTAGCGCCACCACTCCGGCTGCCA
>CAZIPD010000008.1:23165-24494 GCA_964541175.1 uncultured Pseudomonadales bacterium | reverse complement strand
GCTCACTAGTAGGACATTGCTTTTCATTGTTGCTATTCCTCAGGAATAAGCATATACTATAGGTATTAGGTTAGTGTTATTGTATTCACTTACTTAGGAGTTGTTGAGAGGGTTTTGTCTTTTGTAATTAACTGCTCGGGATTTACTTTGTACCTGTTTTGATGTTGTGCCGTTGAGGTATCTATTTTTGTCATATACATATTAATTAATTGCGTAGAAAGGAAACTATGGGATGATTGCTTATTTTATTTTGGTTCACAGGTATCCAGACCAGTTCAAGAGGCTATTCCAGGCCATTTATGATCCAGGTAATATCTACCTTATTCATGTAGACAAGAGGGCGGGTAAGGAACTTCGCGATGAGGTAGGTGACTTTCTTGGAGGTTTTTCCAATACGAGCATGATGAAGAGTCAGGATGTTGTCTGGGGCGGGTACAGCATGGTGGATGTGGAACTTAGAGGGATGAAAGAACTGTTGAGAATTGATAAGAAATGGGATCATTTTATTAATCTGAGCGGCCAGGATTTTCCTCTTAAGTCTCAGAGAGGTATCAAGGGGTTTCTCGATAAGAACCCAGATAGTAATTTCATGTTGATGCTTAATCAACGATTGGAGAGACCGATCACGATGAACCGTATCGAGAATTACTTTGTCGAATCAAAGAATGGTTTTTCAGGAGCGCCAATAAAAAGGAAGTATCTTGAGGGTGTGGTGCCATATATCGGAGGACAATGGAAGATTCTGACCAGGAGTTGTTGTAACTTCATTTGTACAAGTCCAAAGGTGGCAAAGTTCAGAAAATTTTACTCAAATACACTAATCGCTGATGAAGGATTCTTTCAGACAGTCCTAATGAATACCAATTTTCCGGGACGAATAGTGAACGATGATAAGAGAGCAATAATTTGGGTCCCCGATTTGGGCACCAAACTTAAGAAGAGAATTATTGCCGTCAAGGACACTAAGGCTTTGATAGCCAGTGGGAAGATCAAGCTAAGGCCCAAATCTTTCACTGTTAAAGATTTCTCCTTCTTGATGCGAAGTACGTCGCTGTTCGCCCGTAAGTTCGACCAGACGATCGATGGAGTTATTCTTGACAAATTGGAGACTAAGATCTTTTCTTCTAGTTGTTCGCCTTATCCCACTCGGAAATACTTGCCAAACGATTCTCTGACAAACTCTTCACCGTATTTGCGAGTAGCTTCATAAAAAAGCATTTGTAGGCCGTCGTTTATGGCGGTATAAAGGTTTGGGTATAGCTTTTGGCCGTCTTTATTTGAAACACTGAAACTGGCTACTTCAATCTCAATCCCCTGAGGTCCCTGAAT
>CAZIPD010000008.1:18595-23065 GCA_964541175.1 uncultured Pseudomonadales bacterium | reverse complement strand
CCTGCGGAGTAGAAGTGGCCGAGGGTAAGAAGTTTTTGGTCTCCCATGTTCTCTTTTGAGTACAGAGCCTCTCTGGTCATACACTCCAACTCTTCCATCTTGGCCCAGATCTTTCCCGGGGAATATCGATCATCCCACCAGAATGTTAGTGCCTCACCAATGTTATTTGACATCTTTGCCGGGAGATCTTGAAAGCCGAAATAGCTGACCTTTCCAATCCTGGTGAGGTAGGCCATGGTTGCCAGGAAGGCATGCCACTCGGGAAGAGTGTTCTGTCTTTCTTTGATCATTATTTCCCGCCAGATTCCTTGAACGGTGATCGGTGTTGATGGCTCGAGAAGGTCGGCCATCTCGAGTGAAGTCATGGACGCAGCTTTTGTATAAAGAGCAAAACCCGCTTTCGCTCGGGGAATCAGCTCTTCAATGGTAATTGCCTCATCCTCCTGACACAGAGGAAGATGGATCAATCTCAACCCGGCGTTCTCCAGGGTAAAGCGTTGATAAACCATTTTTAGTGCGGCGTTATTGGCGTTGTATAAGCCAAGTCCCCTCTCTTGAGGAATATCGATCTCAACCTGTTTCATGAATGGTTATTGTATCAGAGCCTCATGAGGTAAAATATACGTGTGCCGGGATGGTGGAATGGTATACACTCAGGTCTTAAAAACCTGTGGGAGCAATCCCATGAGGGTTCGATCCCCTCTCCCGGCACTACGACCCAGTAGCTCAGTTGGATAGAGCGGCTGCCTTCTAAGCAGTAGGTCGGAGGTTCGAGTCCTCCCTGGGTCACTTTATTATTGGGCAATGGATCTTTTCGCTGATAATTTTTCCAGGGTTTGCCACCCTGGTTTTTTTATCTCGCCAGGAGTTCGATGACATGGTCAAGGACCGGAGCGGTTTTAGTTCTCATGAAATCGATATAGAGCTGCTCTTGAAATTCTTTAAGAAACTCGACTTCAAAGCCGGCTTTCCCCAGATGATTGATTATTGATTCCGGTGTATGGAAGTACCTGCTTCCCCATGGTTCTTGAGTAAGTTTGGTTTCCGGATCGTAAGGGTAATCTTTTCCCTCGACATTCTTTATTGATCGGACAACGATGTATAGCCCCCCGCCCTGCTTGAGAGCTTGTCTGAAGTTATGGAGCACCATGTCCAGTTCTTCCTCTGGAAGGTAGTGGAGGACCAGTCTGGCGTAGATGAAATCGAATTCACCTTCGCCATAGGGAAATTCATACCTTAGATCCTCTAGCTTGGCGTCGATTGAGCTTGATAGTCCAAGTTCGTTAATATTTTCGAGAGCACCGACCAACCCTTTTGGGTCTATGGTGGTGGCAACTACATTTCGCTGTTTATTCTCGAGCGCCATTCTAATTTCCGCGAAGCCACCGGAGCTTATACCAGGACAAAATATTGATAGATCGGTCTCTTTTATTAGAGATAGACCGTTCTCTTCGCTTTGAGACGGCTTTGCTCCCAGTTCGGTAAGTGCTTGTTCTATTCTTGACATGCCAAAAGTGTATCACGAGAGGACCCCTCTGCTCAGGTGTTGCTATAGGTTTGGAGTGGTATACTAGCGGGATCAAGTCACGTTGACAATCCTGTTTGTGGAAGGAGTTAAGATGATAATTCTGAACTCAATTTCAGATATTTCTCCAGGTCAATTTGCGGAACATCTTGAAGAAGTAGGATACACGTTGGGTGTAATGAACATGAGCCAGGCGTACCTTTTGGTAGAGCCATATATGGGTGAGGATGGAAAGACCGGTGCGTTTTTCATCACTCAGGACAATTACTTCGAGATGGCTAGGCTTTTTTATTCGATGGCGGTTTTCAATTATGCTTGTTATGTTTACGAAGATTTCGCAATTCTCTCCATTGAAATCGAAAAGGCCCATACAATGAGGCGATCCCACAGTCAGGCTCAACATCAGTTGACGATGCTTCAATGCTTACAGCATATTGAATTCATAATCACAAAATATGGAATACCTCGTTACTCAGCCGGCAGTTAATGCCGGCTTTTCTTATGGGGGAAGGCGGTCTCAATTAGTAGGTATTGGCAAGTTCCTGGCGATGGCGACGACGTTCTACGTTGGTGAGGTACTTCTTTCTTAACCTGAGATTCTTGGGAGTAATCTCCAAGAGCTCGTCGGACTCTAGGAAGTCCAGGCACTGTTCAAGTGAGTATTTCAGGGCGGGGGTGAGCTGGATGACGCCGTCCGAGGACTTTGAGCGCATGTTGGTGAGCTGTTTGCCCTTAGTAGCATTGATCTCAATATCTTCGGCTTTGGAGTTGATACCGATGATCTGTCCTTCGTAAACAGTCTCTCCCGGTTCAATGAAGGTTACACCACGTTCCTGGGCTGCCTGAAGGCCATAGGAAAGGGCTTCTCCCGAGTCGGTCGTGATAAGGACACCACGACGCATCTTAGGCAGTACTGGACCAACCGGCTCGAAGTCGATGAATTGGCTGTTGAAGAGAACAGTTCCCTTGGTAGCCGTAAGGAGCAGGGACCTTAGACCCAGTATGGCTCTGGTAGGCATACGGTAAACGAACTCGATCTCTTTTTCGCTAATCGGTTCCATGCGAACCAGATGACCAAGGCGTTTGCCAATTTCTTGAGTGATGGTACCGAGGTATTCTTGAGGAGCAATAATATTTACCTCTTCAAAAGGTTCACATTTCTGGCCATCAACCTCTTTGTAGATGACTTCAGGCTTGCCGACTTCTACTTCATATCCCTCACGCCGCAGTGTTTCCAGGAGAACCGAAAGGTGGAGTTCACCTTTTCCGGAGACTTCATATTTACCGCTCTCCAGTTTTCTAAGTTTTAACGAAAGGTTTGTTTCCAGTTCATGAGCGAGCCTCTCTTCAATTTGTCTGGCCGTGGTGAATTCACCTTCTCTGCCCGAGAGGGGTGAGGTGTTTGGTCCAACAGTGACGTGAAGAGTAGGCTCGGTAATTTTGGCTGAGGGGAGGGCTTCGGTATCACCTAGGGTAGAAAGGGTTTGGCCAATTTTGACTCCGGATACTCCGGTAAGAGCAACGATATCCCCTGCTAAAGCCTCTTTTGTTTCGGCGCGACCCAAACCTTTTGAAATATATACTTTGTCGACTTGGGCGGCTTTGTTTTGTTCTCCAAGGACGACAATCTTTTGTCCGGGCTTGACAGTGCCACGGAAGATCTTGCCAATGACTATTTTTCCCTCGTGGGAGTTGTAGTCGAGTGAGGAAACCAACATCTTAAAGGAGCCTTCTTGACTGTTCGTAGGAGCGGGAATGTATCTTAGAATCTCATCAAGAAGAGGAATAACATTGCCTTCTTGATTGAAGTCGGTGGGAGGTGTGGCAAATACCTTACCCGAGCGACTTACCGAGTAGAGGGTTGGGAATTCAAGCTGAGCGTCCTGAGTAGCGAGTTCGAGGAACAAGTTACCAATCTTGGCTTCGGTTTGGGCGATGTTGGCATTAGGTTTATCGATCTTGTTGATGACGACGATCACTTTGAGGTCGAGCTCAAAAGCCTTTTTCAAAACGAATCTGGTTTGGGGCATGGGGCCTTCTTGGGCGTCAACAATGAGCAGGGCTCCATCGGCCATACCCAAAGTTCGCTCGACTTCACCTGAGAAGTCCGAGTGACCGGGGGTGTCGATGATGTTGATCTTGGTTCCTTTGTAGTCAATGGAGATATTTTTGGCAAGGATGGTGATACCTCTTTCCCTTTCCAGGACGTTACTGTCCAGGAGGGTGGTCTGATTCATCTCATCCTCATTGTCACGAAAGATATGTGACTGTTTGATGAAGGCATCAATGAGTGTGGTTTTGCCGTGGTCGACGTGCGCAATGACGGCTATATTTCTGATATTTTGCATATTTTTTGGCAAATGGGCAGTTTAAAAAACCGCCTGGCAGCGATTAACAGGGTATTATACCCTATATAATGGAGTTTTGCTACCTGTCTAGCTTGCCTGAAATTTTAACTAACCGAGCGTCAAAGACGATTTGACGGACCTCCCCATCTTCGCTCTCGATCTGGTCGGTATCGGCGATCTTTTGATATTGCTGAAGATATTGGGAGAGGGCAAGCTTAAGCTCCTTCACTTCCGTACGCATATCTTTGATCTTCTGATTAAGGGAAGCATTAGAAGGAACTTTGAGGATGTTTTGTTTGGCGTCTATTTTCTTCTTGTTCATTTCCTTGATCTGGTCCGAGATCTCTTTATATGTAGTGTCATTTCCGAGGATGTCGGTAAGCATCTCCGAGTGTTTCGCCAGCTCTACCCTGACGGAGTCGATGTGAGAGACGTGGGTTTTAATCAAGTTCTCCAGGGTGAAGAGGTCTTTTACCTCTTTTGTTGCTGTTGCGAGAGCGGTTTGTTGGGCGGTGGTATCGTCTTGTTGGTTGTCCATGTTGAGTGAAATAAATAGAAAATAACTTTATTAATATATCAGCTTTGGGCAAGTTTTTC
>CAZIPD010000008.1:9877-18495 GCA_964541175.1 uncultured Pseudomonadales bacterium | reverse complement strand
TCGCCTATGCCTTCAAGGCCGTGGGATTGAGGGTCTTTGAGGTGATTGAGGGTATCGATGGTTTTGGTGATGGCACTCTTGAATCCTTTGTCACTGAGCTGATGTCTGGTTCTGCCGTCAAGATGGGTTTTGGCTTCAATCGAGGTTTCGATAAAATAAGTACCATTCTCGAATCTAATATCAAAAAGATCTGGGTTGCTTATACTGAAGCTATCAATATTAAATCTGTCGGGATTTTGCATTAGGGCAAGGATGGTCCTGCCGATGCGTTTTCGGTCGTCATCCTCTTCTCTTAGGGGCGTGGAGTCGGGAAACAGATCAAAGAGTTCATCCTCAATTTCGATCAGACGCTCAAATACTTCCCCTTTAAGCTGATTAAAATCGTTGATATAACGGTCAGGATCGTATCTTCTTTGCTCTATATATATGGACATGAGATGGGCTTGGAGTTCTTCGACGATGTTCTCCGGAAGCCGGGAGAAAATGGCTTTTTGATCTTCCCTTAGTGAGGTATCCCCCAAATATTCATTTACTGAAGAATTTGCACGATCAAGGATGGAAACGAGAATACCCGTTTGTGAATATGAGGGGATCTTTTTTTCCACGGTTCTCGCGTTAGCTTCAGGTGAGAATGGTTCTGCCATGACTTACTATACGATTTTATTCTTGAGATTATCAAGCATTGTTTCAGTGAGTTTGGGAAGATCGTATTGGGGAGACCATCCCCAGTCCTGTCTTGAAAGCGAGTCGTCGATCGTTTGCGGCCAAGAATCGGCGATCTGTTGTCGGTGATCCGGTGAGTATATGACTTCTATCGGAGTGTGTTTTTTAATCTCCTCCGCCAATTGTTGGGCGGAGAAGCTCAACGATGTCATGTTGTATGCATGGAAACCACCGATCTTGCTGTAGTCGGCATCCATGAGTTTTAGAGTACCCTCGATGGCGTCGTCCATGTAGACCATGGGGAGAACAGTTTCCGGTCTGACAAAACAAGTATATGATCCGGACCTGAGGGCTTCGTAAAAAATCGAAACGGCATAGTCGGTAGTACCCCCACCCGGTTCCTGCTTCCAGCTGATGATACCCGGGTAGCGTATACAGCGAATATCAAGACCGAATTTTATGTGGTAATAGCGGCACAAGAGTTCTCCGGCTACTTTAGTGACTCCGTACATAGTGGTCGGTTCCATGACGGTGTGTTGGGGAACATCGTTCTTCGGCGTGCTTGGGCCAAAGGCAGCGATAGAACTTGGCCAGAAAACATTGATCTTTTTTTCGACCGCCAGATCAAGGATGGATCTTAGTCCTTCCATGTTGATATCCCATGTTGTAGAGGGGTCCTCTTCTCCCCTGGCCGAAAGAAGGGAGACTAGGTGATAGATGGTGCCGATATCGTGGCGATCAAGACATTCAATGAGACGGTCTTTTTCAAGAATGCTGAATCTTTCAACAATTCCTTGAAAGTTGTCAGGGGTATTGATGTCCATGGCGATAACGTTATCTCTGCCATATTTTTGTTGGAGAGCGATCACCAGTTCGGTTCCGATCTGTCCAAACGCACCGGTCACAAGAATTTTTCTCATATTACAATTATAGAAGGTATGGCAAGAAGTGGAAATGGAATATTTATATTGATATGATGAAATAAATCACACAAATATATGACTACTGTGAAACATTTCAGATTGATTAACGGGAAGACGAGCCACTATCTTATCGTAGCAGTCGCCACTTTGATGATCGTTGCCGGAGGTTTTTACTTCTATAAACTTTATGATAACGATCGAGGTGTGAGGACGAGTCTAAGTGCCACGGAACTAGAGAGAGACAAAATCCAAAAATCACTAAATGAGTTGATGGATAAATATGATCTACTGACAAAGGACTTTGAGGATTTGAAGAACGAAGATCAGGTAAAGATAAACAGAGAATTGAGAACTGAAATGGCTAATTTACAAAAAGGTTTTGAAAGAGCCAGGGT
This sequence comes from uncultured Pseudomonadales bacterium, assembly GCA_964541175.1. Lineage (GTDB taxonomy): Bacteria > Patescibacteriota > Microgenomatia > UBA1400 > MFAQ01 > CAIQPO01. The sequence continues at coordinate 16,514 of CAZIPD010000008.1, read as the reverse complement.
TGTTTATGCGGATCTCTTGAATTTTCGTGATAGAGGTGGAAAAACATATACTTTAGAGGTTCAGCTGGCGAACGCTATCAATCAGCTTTCAGACAGGAAATATACCGAGGCGGTGGCGTCGCTCGACAAGATCGCTGCTTCACTGGCCATAGAGGAGGAAAAGACTGCTACAGCGGTGACCATTCCGGCGAGTGTGCCGGTGAATAATGCTCCCCCATCGACCGGATATTCAAGACAGCAGGTGGCTACAAGTATCGGTAACTATATGGTGAGTATGGTCGCCGGGGACCTATCGAATACCAGGATCATTGTCGATACGGCTTCGGACAGCACTTGCGGAAATGATTGTCCCGTGTTGCCCTTGGCTACTTATGTTTCCAGGAATGGAGCATATGCGGGGGTAAACGGGTCGTATTTTTGCCCCGCCACTTATCCCGACTGTGCCAGTAAGAAAAATTCCTTCGATCTGTTGGTGATGAATAAGAATAAGGTCTATTTTAATTCCGACAATAATGTTTACAGTAATAATCCGGGAGTAATATTTGGAGGAAGCTATATCAGATTTGTATCAGCCGTTTCTCAATGGGGACGGGATACCGGAATCGATAGTATGATCAGTAATTATCCATTGCTGATATCCGGAGGAAATATAACATTTGGAGGAGACTCGGATCCCAAGAAGGGTTCTAAGGGGAACAGAAGTTTTGTAGCCAATAAAGGTAGTCAGGTTTTTATCGGTGTTGTACATAATGCGACCGTGGCGGAGGGGGCAGTCGCCCTGAAGGGGCTGGGAATGGAAAATGCTCTTAATCTTGATAACGGAGGGTCAACAGCACTGTGGTCCGGGGGATATAAAGTCGGGCCAGGCAGAGACTTACCAAACGTAATCTTGTTCGTAAGAAAATAGAAATATCACCGGTTAATTTGTTGTAAACTGAAGTATGCCTGCCGCAGCTCCATTTGATTTATACAGCTTGGTTAGGGTTGCCGATGTAATTGACGAAAAGAGTTTGGAGGAGGCTCAAAAGACAGCGACCCATCTGAACGTGCCACTTCACGAGGTGCTTTTGGGAAGAAAATTAATTTCAAAAGAGAAGCTGGGGGAGATCATCTCCAAAGCTTTAGGGATAGGTTACGTTGATCTTCGTAGCATGGCCGTTCCCAAAGAGGTTTTGGCGACCGTAAAAGAAGATGTGGCCAGGGAACGAAGAGTAGTGCCGTTCTCTCGAGACGGGTACGTGCTTCATGTGGCGATGCAGGATCCTCAGAATCTGGAAACGATCAACTTTATCAGGAAGATTACCGGATTGACTATCATTCCTTTCTTTGCTTTTGATAAGGACATTAAGTATGGACTTCACCAATATAAGTCCAGTTTGTCGGAAACCTTTAAGCAGTTGAATGAGCAGGCTGCCCTAAGACACGGTGAGACAGCAACGTTACAAGAGTTGGCCCAGGATGTTTCGATAGTAGAGGCGGTCAAGCAGATGTTGGAGTTTGCCGTTGTTGAAGGCGCGTCGGATATTCATATAGAAGCTTTGGCTGATCTAGTTTTGGTCAGATACAGAATTGACGGAGTACTTCACGATATGATCACTTTACCAAAGGTGTTGCATCCGGCGATAATAGCGCGTATAAAAATCCTTTCGTCGCTTAAGCTTGATGAGACTCGTCTACCTCAAGACGGAAGAATTAAATTTGAATCGGAAGAAGGAGATGTCATAAGTTTGAGAGTGTCGATCTTGCCGACGGTCGAGGGTGAAAAAGTGGTTTTGAGACTTTTGGAAAGCGGAGGTCTTCAGTTCTCGCTGGAAGATCTTGGCTATGACCCTACCAGTGTGGCCATCATAAAAAGAGCCATATCGCATCCTCACGGATTGATCTTATTGACCGGTCCAACCGGATCGGGAAAGACGACAAGTCTTTACACAATGCTTAATATCTTGAATACGGATGCAGTTAATATTTCAACCATTGAAGATCCTGTTGAGGACAGGATAAGAAGGATCAATCAAACACAGGTCAATCCTCAAATCGAGTTTAGTTTTGCCGAAGGACTGCGGTCACTTTTGAGACAAGACCCTGATGTGGTTATGGTGGGTGAAATCCGTGATTCAGAAACCGCGAGGATGGCAATAAATGCGGCAATGACAGGACACTTGGTGTTATCCACGCTTCACACCAATGACGCACCTGGCGCTATCCCTCGTCTGACCGATCTTGGCGCAGAACCATTTTTGGTTGCTTCTACGTTGGACCTAGTAATCGCCCAACGTTTGGTGAGGAAGCTGTGCCCCAAATGTAAGGTTAAGAAACCAGCCGATCCCAATTTGGCCAATTATTTCAAGACGAGTTTTATGGATGCTGCCGAGAAAGAGGAGTTACTGAAGTTAGTTCCTCAGGAAGTCTCAGTTGCTCAAGGATGTGACTTCTGTTCATACACGGGGTATATAGGGAGAATCGGTGTTTACGAAATGTTCGAGATAAATGATGAGATCAGACAGCTGGTTTTGGACAGGTCGACGACGGGCAAGATAAAAGCTGCAGCCATTAAGTCCGGGATGAAGACGATGTTGGTGGACGGTCTGATTAAAGTTTCTGCCGGAATCACGACAATACAAGAAGTTTTACGTGTCACATATGAATAATGCCTGAATTTGTATACAAAGCGGTAAGCAAAGATGAGTATTTGGATGGGAGGCTTTCTGCCGGCTCAGAGAATGAGGCAGTGACGATGTTGTCCGAGCAAGGATTGTCGGTAATCAGTATTAGGGTGAGAAGACCGCTGGAGATCGGATTTTTGGGGGCGATATTTTCTAAGCTGGAGAGAGATCTTTCCGAGCGAATGTCGGCGCAAGAAAAAATCCTATTTACAGGACAGCTTTCTTCGATGATCAAAGCCGGATTGCCTATGATAGAAGCGCTGTCAACTTTTTCAGACCAGAAAAACGATAAAGGAACGTCAAGGGTGGTGGGGAAAATTATTTTAGAGGTCCAGTCGGGAGTGAAGTTGTCAACGGCCCTTTCTCATTTTCCGAACATTTTTTCCAAGGCATATTTAGCTATCGTCCAGTCCGGAGAGAATAGCGGAACTCTGGCCGAAAGTTTGAGTTATCTGGCTGTTGAACTGAGGAGAGAGGGTGATTTGACGAATAAAGTCAGATCGGCACTAATATATCCGGTGGTAGTGGTAACTGCAATGATCGCGGTGATGATATTTATCAGTATTTCCGTGGTCCCTAAGATCATTCAGTTCGCTGAGAGTTCGGGTCAACAACTTCCCGGGTACACAATCGTATTGGTCGGAATGGTGTCTTTTGTGACTAATTATTGGTACTTGGTGATAGGGATGGTTATCATGTTATTTATAGCCTTTAGTTTTTTTGCCAAAAGCGATTCAGGCTCCAGATGGTTGGGGAGGATGAGTCTTAATATCCCGGTTATCGGAATATTGGTGGCAAGGTATAACCAAGCAAGATTCGCCAGTGTACTGGGAGGTTTTTATACATACGGCATTAACGTGATCACTTCATTTGATATTTTGGCCGACAGTTTGACCAATCCAATCTATAAAGATGCTTGTCATAGGATAAAAGACAAGTTGACCTATGGACAGAGTCTGGCCGACGCAATGGAGCTGGAAGGTGACCTGTTCCCCTCGATCATGATCAGGCTAATTAAGGGGGCGGAAAAGACAGGAGATCTGGGAAATACTTTGAACAGGTCGTCAATTTACTATGAAGAAGAACTTGAGGTTGCCTTAGCCAACGTACTGTCCTTGATCGAACCTGCCTTGGTATTTATGCTTGGGTTTGGTGTTTTGGGACTGGCTTTGGCTGTTGTAGTACCGATATATAAAATAACATCGACCCTAAAATGAGTGGCATGACATTGTTTGAAACCTTGTTGGTCTTAACTATCACTATATTGGTTACTGTTTCCGGGGTGATCGGACTCTCTGCCTTACAGTCATTATTTCAGCTTAGGAGTACCGGTGACGAAATTCGTGCACAACTACAATATGGTAGAGAGTTGGCTATCGCCAACAAAGGAGGCGCTCAGTACAGGATCGGATACTCTTCGGGGTCGGTTATCTTATCGGCAAACGGGTCCGACGTATCTCGCTTTCAGGTTCCGGGAGTAATTAGTTTTTCTCCTTCCACGTTCGATTGGGGCTTTGCTCCGGTGACCGGGGAGTTGACCGGTTGCTCGCTGCCTTGTACGTTAGGGTTAACAATGAGGGGTAACAGTGAAATTATTATCGTCCGCTCAAATGGGATCATTGAATAAACAAAGAGGTTTTACTTTGGTCGAGGTGATGGTGGCGATCGCCCTGTTAATGGTGCTGACGGTGGGGAGTTTGTCGGCGAATAGTTTGGCTACCGGAGCAGTGGTGATCAATCAAAAGAGAAGTCAGGCTAATTTTTTGGCAAGGGAAGCTATGGAGGCAATCATGAGTATTCGAGCTGCCAGTTTTACATCTCTAGTTGCCGGAGATTTTCACCCGGTGATGACGGGAGCGGGATGGACTATATCCCCGGGCTCCGAAACTTTGGGGGAGTTTACCAGGACCGTGACAATTTCAAATGTGATGAGACAGTTGGGTTGTACGATATCGGTGTGTGACGTAGTGGATGCGGGAGGGGTGATCGATGAGGGAACACTTAAGGTTGAAGTTGCTATTGACTGGAAAGAGTCGGGAGGAGACAAGAGTTACGTTCTTAATTCATTAGTTACATATTGGCGATGAGAATCAATAATTTGGGGTTCACAATGATCGAGCTGTTAATCGCCATGAGTATTTTTTCGATCATTAGCGTATCCGCAGTTTACCTGGTTTTTTCGAGTCTTAGCTTGAGGGACCAAACCTTGGCCGCCATTAGGACACAGGAGCAATTGAGGGTTTTCTCGCATACGTTGAGGGGGGCGATTCAGAATTCACCAATCGTAACCGGGGGTGGAGATACACTGAGTCTTACTTCGAGTACCGTTTGTTGGAGTTTTGTATATGACAGCGCTTTAGAAATTTTACGTTATGCGAAAACTTTAGGGGCCGGTTGTGCTCCGGAACCCATACCACCGACAGCTTTTTTTTCTCCTACTTCACACCTTAACGAGTTGACTTTCACCATTACTCCCCTGTCGACGGGGGGAAGGCAGGTATCCGTTGAGGGAAATATTAGTGTGGTGTTACCTTTTGATGATTACGATGTGGATTTTAAAGACACCTTTACGAATTTAATCGATTAATGATCAGAAAACATAGCTCAGGACAGGCAAGTTTGGTATTGGTACTGCTTGTGGGGTTGGTGGCGATGGTGATCACCCTTTCCAGCGGTTCTTTGTCGGTCAGTAATGTACAGATCGAGGAAACGATACACTCTGCCGATGCCGCGTGGTATGCCGCTTGGTCCGGGGTTGACGAGATGATGTACAGATTAAGATCAAAACAGGACTTTGGGCCGTCTTTCGATCTTTCTTTGTCTCTTTCTAATGGGGCAACGGTATCCGCTACTATCACTGGAGACACGACACAAAAAACCGTTAGATCAGAGGGGTTTTTGGATGGCGTCAGTAAGAGATTGGAGGTTAAAGTGGCATCTTCGAGTAGTAAGGCAAGTTTTATTTTTGCGGCCCAATCTGGTGAGGGCGGTTTTGAGCTTGAGGGTGGAACGCTGGTGGTCGGAGCTAACGGCACAGCCGGTAATGTTTACTCAAACGGAGACGTTTTGGGTATCCGCGCAACCAGTGGTGTGAGCGGTTCAAAAATAATGGGAAGTGTTTGGGCGACGGGCAAGATCGGTGGTTTAGCGTCTCCTGATTCAGGGGGAGTGTATATTCAAAAAGATGCTCGAGCAGGGTCCCTTACCGCCTGTAGAGTAGACGGTAATGTTCGCTCTCCGGTGATCCCCAGTAACTGTCCTTATGGGGGCAATTATTTGACAACGACCGCACCATCACCTGTGGCACTTGCCAGCGTTGACGCCGACTATTGGAAAAACAAGGCTCTTGCCGGAGGGGTTTGGTCAGGGGTATGTGTTGTTTTGGAGACTGACGGGACTGACTGTACTATGGGGACGGGAAAGATCGGTAATCGGCAAATATTGGGAGATTTGGTAGTTCCCAGCGGTATCAACTTAACCATTGATGGACCTTTGTGGGTGAAAGGTGACATTGAAATTGATCAGAACAATACTCTGTTCACCGACGAATCGGCAGGTAAGGACTCAATAGTGGTTGTGGCGTCCGATCCCGACAACCCCTTAATTTTTGGCAGAGTTATCACTAATAGTAATGTTCAGTATTCAAGGAACTCTCAGGGAGCAGGTTTAATATTCATTTCCGAGAATAGAGGTGACAACTGTGCCGTTAATCCTGCTATCGATATGACAAGTAATACTGCGACCGTGGTTTTTGTGGCGGTTGACGGCTGTATCAATATTGGGTCCAACTCCGTCATCTCCGGAGTATTGGGTAAAAAGGTGCATTTGAAGAATAATTCAACGGTGTCTTACGACCCGAGTCTCGCACAAGCGATCCTCGGGACCGACACAGGGGGTTGGAGTGTTGTCAGTATTACCGAATATTAGGTATAGTAGAGGTATGCCCGCAAGACCTGCCATTGGGATATATTTTA
>CAZIPD010000008.1:7851-9777 GCA_964541175.1 uncultured Pseudomonadales bacterium | reverse complement strand
AATATTAGGTATAGTAGAGGTATGCCCGCAAGACCTGCCATTGGGATATATTTTAATGATGACTTCATAGAAGTATCTCTAGTTGGCTCCGATTTGTCTAAGCTGGTGATGTACAACCAGTTAGCGCTTCCGTCGGGCCTGGTAGTTAATGGCGAGATCAAGGATCTTCCACGTGTATCACAAGCGTTAATTAAACTATTATCCGAAGTTAGTCCTGAGCCAATAACATCAGGAACGGATGTGGTGGTCGGAATTAGCGACAATAGAGTATTTTTGAGAGAGTTTGTTCTCCCAAGACTCTCCGGGAGAGATGTGAACGAGGCCATTGATTGGCAAGTAAAGTCCCTACTTCCGGTTCTTCCCGGTGAGGTAGAGACAGACAGAATGATAATCGGAAAAGATAGCAGTGGGTTAATTGCGGTATTGTTGGCAGCAGTACCAAAAGGAATCGTTAAATCATATATGGATCTTGTTGAAGGTGTGGGATTGAATGTGATCGGTATTGAGCCGGCCGTATTTGCGACGATCAGAGTGATCGACCCCAATCAGCTAAAGGGTAAAAATCAGTTATTGGTTTTTCTGGGAGACGGTTATGCCGAGTTTATTTTCATTACGGGTGGTAACGCCAGATTTTCCGATTTCTTGACCTTGGCCGATGTTGAGAGCAAGGGAGGAATATTGGCCTGTGTCAGAGAATACGTTACCTTTGCCAACTCACGGCATCCTGACAGACCGGTGCAGGAAATCTTGATTTCAGGTTTTAGTCAGACCATACCTGAGGTTGCCAAACGTCTTCAGGAGACAAGTCTGCCCGTGGTGATCGCTGTCAGTAGATTAAAGAGCGGGAACGTGCGAGGTCAAAGTCTTCTCCACACTTCTCATGGTCTGAGTTTGAAAACAGCTCTTGATGAACCCTCTATCAATATTTTGCCCGAGGCCATTAGACTGGATGAGGTTAAGTCAAAACTGACAAGTACATGGAAAACGGTATTTTCGGTGCTCAGTGCTATTAGTGTACTGGGAATAATTGCCTTGGTTTTTCTTTGGCAATCAACGAGAATGAGATTGGTTTCACTTAGATCCTTGGGGGTGAGTTATAGAGCCGAGCTGTCATCATCCGCCAGTGCCGAGCTTATTAAAAAGACCGAGGAGGTCAATATTCTCACCGATCGGTTGGTTTTACTGAGAAAGTCATCGGGGGGTGAAGACGGACTACTTAATGAGCTTCAGAACACCACACCACTGGGTATTACCTTAACAAGTTTTGTTTATTCTAGAAAACTGGGTGGAGATGTCTTGATCGACAAAACCAGCTCCTGGTTGATCACGGGGAATGCCAACTCACGTCAGTTGGTATTGGACTTTTACGATTCATTGCTTAAATTAAAGGATTTTTCAAACGGAAGACTTTATTTCGGAAGTCTTGAAAAAGAAACGGGAATCACATTTAGGATAGCCAGTCAGATCATAAAATGAAAAATAAAAAATTGCCCATAATCCAAGCGTTTGTATTCTTAACTTTGTTGATCGTAGCCGGATTGTTATATTACCTGCTTCAAGGACAGTTAAGAGACACTAATTTAGTTCAAGCAGAAATAAACTATTTGACGGATAACAGGGAGAAACTAAGTTTGTTATCAAAGAATTTACCCGGGGTTATCGATGAAACAAATATATGGGTTGAAGCTTTACCGGCCAATGAGGAAGATGTGGCAGGTTTTGCTGCTCTGATCGAGTCATCAGCTAAGGAGAAAGGACTGACGATATCTTTGGATTTCGATGATTTTCCAAAACCGGTGGATATTGGTGGAAAGATGGTTCCCGGATTGGGTTTGGTGATAACGCTTGAGGGAAGTTTTGATGGGGTAAGGAGATTCATGGCTGAGCTGTCCAGATCAAATTATTTTTACAAGACGGACAAGATCA
>CAZIPD010000008.1:0-7751 GCA_964541175.1 uncultured Pseudomonadales bacterium | reverse complement strand
AGATTCATGGCTGAGCTGTCCAGATCAAATTATTTTTACAAGACGGACAAGATCACTATTTTGAAACATGAGACTAAGGATGGAGTCAAGGCCGCATTTTCCGGATCGCTAATGATGAACCTATCAATATGACAATAAAAGAAAAAGAAGATCAACTGAGACTTAATTTAACTATCTATATTGTGGTCACTGTCGTGCTATGGGTGGGGTTGGTCACCTATATTGTATTTGGACTGGTATCCCTTAGAGAAGTCCCGACTTTACCCTTGACAGTAACGACTATCAATGTTCCCGGTCTCAAAGAAAGTAATCTTGGCGTTTTGAGGGGTTCTTTTAAGACCGAGCCTTCCGGTTCCACTACCCTGCCGATTATTCGAGTTGAGCCATTTGATTAAAAATGTGTCATTATTAATATAATTATGAAGGGGGGTGAGTATGAATGAAAAAAACACTTAAAGGGTTTACACTTATTGAGCTTTTAGTCGTGATCGCAATTTTGGGTATCTTGGCAACATTGGTGGTTTTGGCCATTAATCCTGCCGAGGCTCAGAGGAAAGGTAGAGACGCTACCAGACTTTCCGATTTGGCTACGGTGAGAAAAGCTATTGATCTTTCCATAGCAGATGGGGAAACATTATCCGGAACGTTGGTAACTCCTTTTACCGGTAGTTCTACCGGCGTAAGAGATGCTTCTAATGTTGCTAACTACGTTGGCATGAACGTTTCGAAGTATCTTTCTGTTCTCCCAATAGAACCTCGTCAAAATGCGACAACTGTGACCGTAATTTCCGACGGAACGACTCAAATCGCCGCTGGAGCCATGGTCTACTCTTTTACGAGTAACGGTGACACTTACGAGCTTAATACCTATTTGGAATCTACGGACAACGCCGCTGTGGCAGGAAACGACGGAGGTACGTCGGCTACTATTTACGAGATCGGCACATCACCAGGACTGACGCTGATTAGTCCATAGTAAGGGTGCAGTCAGTTATGCAAGCCCACCCTTTTCCGGGTGGGTTTTGTTGTTGAAAGGTAAAAAGTTTTCGGAGATTTAATTCCGTGTGCCAACGACACAAGGAGATTGTTGGTTGCCGAGCTAGGATTCGAACCTAGGATATCCTCCTCCAAAGGGAGGCGTCCTGCCACTAGACGACTCGGCAAAGTGAGTATATTTTACCATGGGTGAGGCTAGCCAAGACGTTCAGGAAGCCTGGAGAGAGCGAGGTTTAGTTCGGAGTCTATAACGATCTCCGAGCTTGATATGGGAGCATAGCGAAGTTCTTCGAATTTTCCTACCATTTCCCCTACTCCAGGGCGGACCTTCAGTTTTTGAATTTCGTTGTAGGTTTTGAATGCGAAGTGGTGAAGTTTGTAGCTTGTGAATTTATTTAGTGAGTCGGGGATGACGAGACGGTAGACCGCTACTTTGATATCGGCGATGTTGATATAGAAGATGGGTTTTGAGTTTTGAGGTATAAGGTGAAAGGGAAAATCACCATTAAGACAGTTGTCGGTAAATACTTCTTGCTGGAGAACCCGGGTGATGGAGGTCTTTGAGCTATCTTGCATGCGGGTGTGCCCCATTGGCAGAGAGATGTCGTTAGCTTGTCCCAGGAGTGGATTGCTGACACTTGAGTCTTGCGCGACAAGATATCTATCTTTATTTGATTCAGGAGAGATCAAAAGGGCGGTACCGCAACGTCTGGTAATCCCAAGCCTAATATGGTGCATGATCCTATGGAGGGTATTTGTGGATACTTTCAGGGTCCGTGGAGCATATTTTCTATATACCCGCTCGAGAGGAACTTTGTAGTTATTGATCAGGGAGAGAATGTGAAGAGATTCCGAAAGCCTACTGTTCGGTCCGGCCGATTTGACTATTCCAAATCGATTGAGGATCCTATGGTAGGTGGCAAAAGATACCGGAAGATCGTAGTTTTTTACGTTGTAAACCTGCTCGATCGAGCCGTTCTTAAAATACAAGGAAATGAGGTCCTTTTCAAATTCATCGGGCACATTCCTTTTTTGAGACATGTGGAGTTAATTATACCTTTGGATGTATCAAAGGGATACTCCAAGGTATGATTGAGGCTGGTTTTTGGGATATATTGATAGAAGAGTGAAAATCCTTATTATTATCGGAATATTGGTGATATCGGTGCTATCAGCACTATTTATTGGCGGTATGAGAAATACAAAGGTTATAGATGACTCGCCTACTGCGACCATAGGAGAGAATACCTTTCGTCTGGAGGTGGCCGACTCCGACTCCAAGAGGACCCAAGGTTTGTCGGGAAGAGCGTCTTTGGATATTGATATGGGGATGTTGTTTTTGATGGAGTACAGGGACAGATATGTATTTTGGATGAAAGAAATGCTATTCCCGATAGATATATTGTGGATCGATGGAGATACTATTATTGATATTAGTAAAGATGTGCCCATTCCTGAGAGCGAAGACGATATTTCACGAGTTCAGCCTTTGTATCCTGTTGATAAGGTTTTGGAAATTAACGCGGGTGAGGCTGAAAGGCTGGGTATTGTGGTCGGAGACAGAGTAATTACAAAAAATCACCGCTAGGGTGATGTTTCGTATATGTGAGCGGGATACGGGAATTGAACCCGTTACTCTACCTTGGCAAGGTAATGTTTTACCGGTAAACTAATCCCGCTTAATGTGCTTGGTTCGACTTGTCGAGTTATATCTTGCCCCATGAGCCTAATCCACTCCCTTATTTTAATACTAAGCTGGGTATTTGAAAAGTAGAGGCTACGGATTCCGTATTTTGACCAACAAAGTCGAGTAATAATTATGTAATGTGCCGAGGAAGTGAATTGCACACTTATCTGAAGTTTTTCAGACTCCCGCCGTGACTACCTTGGCTACCTCGGCTCGTGAGCCCAATTATACCAAAAAAGCTCACCAAAACGGTGAGCTGGGGCTATCTCTAAATCCGGTAACGCTTAGCTTCACAATAACGGTAGTAGCGGGCGATTTGTCCGTTAAGTCGCGAAAGCGTTTTTCGACCTCGGTAAATGGAGTGACGGTGGAGACTTATCTCACCTTTAAGTTCAGCCAGCTTGAGCTCCCTGCGGTAAAAAGCTTGCATGACCTCGTATGCGTGGATGACGGAAACTGCCTTTAGATATTGGTCGCGGAGGATTTGGTAATAGGGATCTTCACTCTTGTTCAAGGTGCACTCCTTTGGGCCTTTGGGATGGAGGGTATTATATCTTACCCGAGGCGATGCTATATATAGCCTTAGCCAGCGCGTCCGAGTCATGACGTACCAGGCTCCGTTTGAGCTTGTCTCCACGGGCATTTTCATATATTTCCTTGGCGGTAAAGTTTTTCCTGATTATTTTGGATCCTGCCAGGTTCTCCCAGTGTTCGTTTAGGTCGTCTTGAACAATCTCTGCCTTCTCTTCGTCGTATCGTTGGGCAATTTTTCTATTTAGCTTGAGAGGTTTGTTGATGAGGATATAGTCAGGGTTGTGGCCCTTAAGAAATTTGGAGAGTTCCAGACAAAAGTCACTGGCCTTAAAGTGGTTTGTTTGACCGTGTTTGGTCATGAGGTTGATAATGAAAATCTTTTTGGCTTTGGATTTTAAGATCGCCTCTCTTATCCCTTTGACGATAATGTTACTTAGGAGAGAGGTGTACAGGTCACCAGGAGAGAAGACGATCAGGTCCGCTTCCAAGAGGGCTTGGACGGCTTCCGGATTGGCGTGGGCTTCAGGGATCGTTTCCAGCTCTATTATCCGATGTAAGGCAAATTCTTCGGACGGCTCGTCGATCGAGTGTTCTCCGAGGATTTGTTTGCCATTATCATAGCGAGCCAATAGTTGAGAGTCATCGTAAGTTACCGGAATGATGTGTCCCTTTATTCCCAAAAGGCGACAGGTTTCTTTAAGGGCCTGTTTTTGAGATCCCAGAATGTCGGTAAGGGCGAGCATAAAGAGATTGCCGAAGGTCATGCCGTTTAAACCAGTTCCTTGGTGGTAACGGTATGTAAAAAGTTTCCGGTAAAGATCGTCAACTTCATCGGACGCTAGGGCAACCAGAGCCTGGCGAATATCCGAGGTCGGTAACAGGCCAAACTCATCACGGATGACTCGATTACTTCCTCCGGAGTCCGTCATGGTGACAATAACCGAGATATCCAAGTTGTATTTTTTCAGCCCAAGTAAGGTGGTGTATGTTCCCGTGCCTCCGCCGATGACAACAATTTTATTCCTAGCTTTCATGTTCAAATCCTATCATAAGGTATTTTCGGTGGATCCTGAAGGGATCGAACCTTCGACCTTTCGGATGTAAACCGAACGCTCTAACCAGCTGAGCTAAGGATCCTTTAGACATTTTGTGCGCGGGAGAGGACTTGAACCTCCACGCCTTTTAGGGGCACTAGCACCTCAAGCTAGCCTGGCTACCATTACAGCACCCGCGCTTATTGATATGCCTGGTTTTCAAGAATGGATTGGATTTTACCCCGCTTCCTTGAAAGGCAGACAACATGGTGATTATAATACATCTTTCCAATTAGCTTCAACGATTCTCGTTTTGCGTATCTTAGTTGGTCGACGGAACTGCCTCCATACATTTATTGTGGGCGGGGGGGGACTTGAACCCCCATGAGTTACCTCACAGCGTCCTGAACGCTGCGCGTCTACCATTTCGCCACCCGCCCTGAAACAAGCCTATTTTGAAGGTTTGGTGGTGTTGATTATATCAAAGTAGGCTTCTTTTCTAGCTAAGTTGTAGTACGAGGGATGGTAAAGGATTAGGGCGGGGAGTTCTTCGGAAAAGGATTTTTGAAAGTCGAGATATATTAGTTTTCTATCTCTTTTTTCAAAGGTGGTCCTTCCGTCTTCCAACAGCTTGTCAATTTTTTCGTCGTTGGTCTTGCCGATGTTAGTCGTTTGAGTTGAGTGCCAGTTTTGATATTGGTCCGGGTCTACGGGGATGTGGAATGTGGTCAGAAAGAGTTGGAATTGTTCCGGTGTTGAAGTGACAACCTTGATGTTAATTTTTAGGAGATCCGACTCAAGATCGTTCTTGAATCTTTCGGCAACAGGTAATAGTTCGGGAAGGGTTGAGAGTTCAAGGGTAAGTGGTGACTTTATAAACTCTTTCGTTCTTTGGATATTGTAATTATATGTTTTTACCAGTGGGTTAAATGCCCATGATTGAGGGTTAATACTAGTAATGGCCGGTGTTTCACCAAAAGACTTATCTTTGAGTGCGTAGGCGATACCTTGCCTGGTATTCTTATCTTTTAGACCTGGGTCGCTCTGGTTGAAAATGACCATAACTACCTGATTCAGGTTGACGACCTTTCTTAGTTTGCCGAAGGAGGCGAGGTTGTCATCTTGGGATGTGGGGATATCGGTTACCAGGTCTATCTGACCGAGTTTGTAGGCGGTCGTTGCCTGTTTGGCCGTTGAGTAGAAATTAAAGATAATCTTCTTGGATGTAGACTCCAACAGGATCTGGGAAACAACGCCGCTACTTTTCTGCTTGATACGGATGTCGTACTCCCCTATCACTCTCCCCTTCGTACTTATTAACGGGAAGTTCAGTAGAGAAGGGAAGGGCGAAAACTTTGATGGTAGTTTGAAGTTGATGATCCTTGGCTCGGTCATTTCTACAGAAACGCCCGGAATCGAGATCTTGATATCTTTCAGTTCTACATTGGTTCCGTCGCTCCAGACGAGATCGGGTTTTAATTCAAAGGCGTAGGAATTTTTTTCTTGATCGATAGACCATTTTTGTGCCAGATTGGGAATGACCTCCATTTGATCGTCGATGGTGGTCAGACCGCCATTAATGAGGTTGAGGACCGTTTGTGGAAGTTGGCTGGTAGTGTATTGACCGATCAATCCGACCCTGTATGTGGGTTTCGATTTGGGAAGTTTGGAGAAAATGAAGCTCGTCAGAAGGACAACTATGATTGTGGCGATCGTGCCGATAAGTACCTGGATAAAGTATTTTTTGATGAACGATTTTGTGTACCAAAATTGTTCTCTGAGTGCTTTGATCATCTCAAGAAAAGGATATTAAGGAGGGAAACGATGACGAACAGTGCGCCGGTAACGATGGTAAAAAGATAGAGTGCTTTTTCGGGACCTCTTTTGGTGTGAAAGCCACTTTGAGTGACAGACGAGAAGGAGGCTCCCAGAGATGAATCTTTTGACTGGAGGGTGACCAGGACGATGAGGGTGATGGAAATAATGATTTGGAGGATAAGGGTAAGTTTCATAAGGTCTGATTATAAATTATTCTCCGGCTTTATTCCTCTTTGGATATGAGCCACTTGACCGAAGCCAAGACCATGTTGAGCAGGGTGGAGGTGATCAGGTAGGAGAAAAACAAATTAATAAAGAGAGGAGGAACGATGAAACCCTCGAAGTTGATACCCGGGAATTGGTAGGCTGTGATCTCGATGTCTCCAACAATGATCTGGAGCAGGAAAAGTGTGAGGAGGCTGACTACCCAGGCGAAGAGGTTGAGCGTGATGAGGTTAATGGGGAGAAGGAGAAGTTTGATGATGGGTTTGACGATCTTGTTAAGGAGAAGCCAGATGACCGCTGCCGTGAGAAGAACTTTGATGTCGTGCTTGATGGAGAAACCGGGATAGACGATGTCCACCAGGTACAATACCAACAAATTAACAGAGATGGATCGTAATAGAAGCTTCATCTATTCAAAGTATATCCTTTTTAGCTATCGGAGACCAGTTGTTTTGCCCTATGCTTGGCGTGATATGTATTGGCAAAACGGTGAGCTTCATCGCGAATATAGCGAAATAAATTCAAGACCGGATCATCAAGATCAAGGTGTTTACTAACTACGTTACCCGATTCATCGTAGAAATATATGACCTCTCTTTTTTTGGCAAGGGTGATTACGGGGATATTTTGAGGAATGACCGTAGAAACGATCGATAATTGAGGGATGCCACCGTCGAGAACGATCAGATCAGGAGTTCTCCATTCAGAGTGATGGAGGCGACGGTCGATTATCTGTTTCATGGCGTGGGGGTCCGAACGGTCAGGCATTCTGACCTCAAAGTGGCGATACTCGGCAGTAGCGGGTGAACAGTTCTCGAAAACGGCCATTGATCCAACGTAACTCTCCCCCATTAGATGAGCGAGGTCGTAGCACTCGATCCTCACAGGCGGGGTTTTTAGCTGAGGGTGTTGGAGTGTTTTGGGAATCTCCTGTAAAAGCTGATCGTTGGCGTCAGAAAGACTAAGAAGTAAGCTGGTCGATTGTGAAGAAAGCGTGTTTTCCAGACTGATCAACTCATTCTTATATATTTGGGCAGTCTCAAAGTCGAGTTTTCGAGAGGCTTTATTGATCTGATTTTCGAGCTGTTTTTTTAGCGTCTTGAATTGGCCGGAGAGGAATTTCTTGATCTTTCCCAGATGGAGATTGTATTTGGCCGGAGAGATAGAACCATCACAGGCTCCCGGACAGTGACCCAGATGACGGTTGAAGCAGACTCTGCCGTTGGGGTTATATGGAGAAAGACAGTAGCCAAATATACGACGTATTTGTTTGAGAAGGATAGTAGCCGTGTTGCCTGAGGTGTAGGGTCCAAATACTTGTTTCTTGTAGTCATCAAGGTCGATAGTGCGGATGTCCGTAGCTCTGATCTTGGCGATCTTGACATGAGGAGGGTTGGTGAAGATCAGGTAAAGATTACTTTTGTTATCTTTTATGATGTCGTTGTATCTTGGCTGGT